>DQKQ01000002.1 GCA_015660615.1 Flavobacteriales bacterium | reverse complement strand
GATCCGGGTTTGGGAAGAAGAGCAAGCCTTAAAAAGGACCATAAAGAGGAGACCTGATTTGCTTGATTGATAAAATAAAAAAACATGCAGATGGTACTCGATTTATTCGTAATATTGCATCCCGAATTTAAGCGGATTTAAATATATCATTATGGAGCGTATTAAGGAGATTACAAATTTGATCGTTGAGTCACGTGAGTGGCCTGAGTTCGGAGCTGGAGACACCATCACTGTTACTGTTAAGATTACAGAGGGTAAGAAGGAGCGTCTTCAATCATTCCAAGGTGTTGTATTACAGCGCCGTGGAGTCGGTATGACTGAGACTTTTACCATACGTAAGATGTCAAGTGGAATAGGCGTAGAACGTATTATACCCGTTAACAGCCCCCACATAGACAGCATTACAGTTAATAAAAGAGGGGTGGTACGTCGTGCACGTGTCTTTTACCTACGTGAACGTACTGGTAAGTCAGCTCGTATTAAGGAGCGTAGAGGATAATCTAAGAATAACAATTTTATTAAAAAAGCCGTCCTTTTATAAAGAGACGGCTTTTTTTGCTATAGAGCTTTTTATAGCTCGTATTCTGTATTTATTTATTCAACATCTACCCTAGCAATTCGTCGACGCGAGCTAGAATAGCTGCCTCTCGAGATTTAGTGCTGGAGACTAACTCGGAACACCTGGCAAGCGTGGATGATACGAATTCATTGTCATTCAGGTCTGCAGTATTTACGCGCGCGTTTAGAATCGCACCAAGAACAGCAGTTCGGAGGCACATGGCTCCAACTCCAGCATCTGTAATAGAGTTAGGGTTTCCTAACTGAGCCATGGCTTCAGCTACTTCGAGGGCGTTGTGCGCAATTTCTGCGACCTGCATTGGAATTTCAATAGCGTGCTTAGTTGCCGCCTGGATTGCAATAGATCGAGCGAGCTTTTGATCTTCAGAGGATTTAGGGAGCCCATAAGCGTCCATAATACCGTTAAAAGCGGCGGTGTCAGCGTCAACTAGGGCGAGTAGTTGGGAATGATAGGTTTGGCCTTTATCAGCCCAATCACTAAACTCTTCCCAACGATCATCCCAACCACGCTTATTTGCGCTCAGGTTAGCAACCATAGTAGACAAAGCAGTTCCTAGAGCGCCAGAATACGCAGCGATTGAACCACCGCCGGGAGCAGGAGACTCGGAAGCCGTTTCGTCAGAAAACTCGCGCAAGTTTTTCTCAAGGAGAGGGAAAGACCCTGTGCCCCCGATAAGGTACTCTATGATTCTCTCTTTAGGATTGAAAGGAGCGAGGTCATCGAGGCCAAGAGATTTAACCGCAATTTTAATTTTTTCTGTTTGAGAAATTCCTGTTGATCGGTGTTGTTTGCGAAGAAAGTAATCTGCCGCTTCAGTCATAACTTTAAGTGGGACAAGCCCTACGAGTTCAGAGCCCGTTACACGAATTCCACGATCTTGAGCCTTAGAGCAGGCTTCATCAAATGCAATGTGGGTAGGCGTTACGTTTATATCGGTTAGATTTAGCGAAAGCTGTGCGATACCGTATTCTTCAATATACCAACCTATACCTTTAACTGACTTGAGAGTCCCTTCTTGACGAACTGGCTCGCCATTTTTATCTTTTATTACTTTACCTGAGATTAATCCTCCTTCTCTTTTAATTCTTCCAGCCTCACGTATATCGAAGGCGATAGCGTTCGCTCTACGAGAAGAAGTAGTATTAAGATTGATGTTGTATGCTATGAGGAAATCTCGAGCCCCGATAGCCGTGGCACCAGTTGAACGGGCACGGGAATTGAATTCAGAGGGGCCGAAATCTGGTCGAGCTTCTGAGCTGGAAAGTTTTTCTAATCCCTCGTACTCACCTTTACGGCAAACGGCTAAGTTCTTACGCGCGGGAATGAGGGCTGCCGATTCGTAGTGGTAGCCAGGAATTCCTAGCTCCGTTCCCACTCTTTTTCCGAGAGCATGTGCGACCTTGATACAGTCATCCATAGTGACTCCCGAGACTGGCACGAATGGACAAACATCTGTAGCTCCCATGCGTGGATGCTCACCCGTTTGTTTAGACATATCAATAAGTTCAGCTGCTTTTTTTATTACGCGGAACGCCGCTTCTCCTATTGTTTCAGGGGGGCCTACGAAAGTGATAACAGTGCGGTTAGTACTCTTTCCAGGGTCTACATCTAAAAGACGACATCCTTCAACAGTTTCTACAACAGCTGCAACAGCATCAATGATTTCCGGGCGTCGGCCTTCAGAAATATTCGGTACGCATTCAATTAGTCTATGCATGAAACTAAATTACTTTATATGAAACCTAATTTTATTCTCTTAACCTACCCAAAGTTCACCATTTACATACACTTTTTCAACAACTACATCATTCAATCGGTAAGGTATTTCCTCAAGACCGCTCATCTCACGAGTAACAAAGAAATTAGCGAGTTTTCCTGGTGTAATCGTTCCAACTTCATTTTCTAGCTCCATCGCTGCGGCGCCATTCAATGTTGCGGCTGCAATAGCTTCGATCGGCTCTAGCCCCATCTTTAATGAACCTAGACGGACTACTTCAGTCATATCGCCTGAAGGAGAGGTGCCTGGGTTTTGGTCTGTGGCGAGGGCGAGGGGAAGCCCGGCATCTACGAGTTTTCTCCCTGGGGTGTATGGCAAGCCAAGGAAATGCGAGCAAAGTGGAAGAGCTACGGGAAAGGTCGGTGAGCCTGAAATAAGGGATTCTTTCAATGCTGCTATATCAGCGTCGTCTATTATTTCGAGATGATCTACACTGAGAGCTCCTTCATTAACGCATAACTTTACTCCACCTAATATATTAAACTGATTAACATGTATTTTACATTTTATATTTAATTTACTAGCGGCATCTATAAGTCGTGTGACGTCCTCTATTGAGAAGTAGCCAGTTTCGCAGAAAGCATCGACGTAATCGACAAGACCCTCTGAGACGAACTGAGGAAGCATATCACTGATTACATGATCTGTGTAATCTGATGAGTCGTTGAACTCGGCGGGCACTGCATGACACCCTAAGAAGGTGGCTCGAATAGGGATAGGAGAAACTTGCTTGAGGCGCTTAATCACACGGAGCGTCTTCCTCTCTGCTTTAAGAGTTAATCCGTATCCTGACTTTATTTCTAAAGCGCCCACTCCTAACTTAACTATCTCGAGGAGTCGATCTAAAGAGCGATCGAAAAGATCATCTTCGGGGAGTTTTTGTAATGCGCTTGCGGAATTGAGAATCCCTCCTCCTTTAGCTGCAATCTCCTCGTATGACAACCCACGAAGTCGATCTAAGAACTCACCAGCTCTGTCGTTGGCATAAACTAAATGAGAGTGACTATCACACCAGGATGGAATAATATAACGGTTGGTGCAAGAAATTATTTGGACTTTGCCTGAAGGAGCCTTAGGGCAAGTTGACATGGAACCAAACCCGATTATTTTCTCCCCCACAACTTCCATCCACGCATTTTCCAAGACGGGGAAATTCTTCATATTTTCACCCGCCACGAAATTGGGAGGATTTTCGTAACAACCCACCAGTCCTTTGATGTCTTTAAAGAGTGCTCGCATAGGCCGCAAGTTATATCTTGCAGCCCATGGCAGGGAACACTTTAGGTAAGGTATTTCAAATTACTACTTTCGGGGAGTCGCACGGCGTGTCTATAGGCGGAGTTATTGACGGCACACCCGCTGGCTTAGAGCTTGACCCTAAAGGGATACAGAGTGATTTAGACAGACGCCGACCCGGCATTTCTGATATTACAACCTCTCGAAAAGAAGATGATAAAGTTGTGATATTATCTGGAGTTCTACCTGCTGAAGGCGGTCTATTTGTCAGCACTGGGACTCCAATAGGGTTTCAACTGGCAAATAAAGACGCAAAAAGCGCAGATTATTCTCACCTTGAAAATACTTATAGACCTTCCCACGCTGATTACACTTACGATGCCAAGTATGGGATACGAGATATACGTGGCGGAGGAAGATCTTCTGCTCGAGAGACAGCATGTAGGGTTGTAGGTGGTGCGATTGCAAGGCAACTCTTGAAGTCAACGGATTCCGTTGAGATAAGTGCATACGTAGAAAGAGTTCAGGACATATCCGTGCCCTTCCCTCCCGCATTCTTCTCAAGAGAAATCGTAGACTCCACAATCATAAGGTGCCCTTCGAGCGAAGTCGCCAGCAAGATGATACAGAGGATAGAGACGGTTAGAGATGAGGGAGATACCGTGGGCGGATCGATAGTCGTAGTAGCTAAGAACGTGCCGGCTGGCTGGGGAGAGCCCGTCTTCGATAAACTCCATGCTGATTTAGCAAAAGCATTGATGAGCATTCCTGCTGTCAAGGCGCTGGAAATAGGAGCAGGATTTAGTGGAACCTTGATGAAGGGCTCTGAGCACAACGATGAGTTTGTTTCTGGTAAAAACGATGGTACTGTCATTGAAACCTCCTCGAACAGAAGTGGCGGTATTCAAGGCGGGATTTCCAATGGAGAAGAAATAGTTATTCGAATCGGATTTAAACCCGTGGCTACAATAAAAAAGACACAAAACACTGTCAATCGTGATGGTGAAGAAATAAAGATGAGTGGAAAAGGTCGTCACGATCCATGTGTGCTCCCGAGAGCGATTCCCATAGTGGAAGCTATGGTGGCCTTGGTATTAGCTGATCACTCTCTTAGACAAAGAACTTCAAGATTATGAGCAAAGAAAACAAGGGTTTAGCGATGCATTGGCAAGTCATAATAGGACTTCTTTTAGGAATTGTGTACGCATGGATGAGTATACAGTTTGGCTGGAATGAGTTTACGATTAACTGGATCCAGCCCTTCGGCGACATCTTTATCAACTTACTTAAACTCATAGCAGTCCCACTTGTGCTATTCAGCATAATTAGCGGTGTTGCGAGCTTAGGCGATATGAGAAAGCTGGGTCGTATGGGGATTAAAACTCTTGCATTATATCTAACCACAACGATGTTCGCAGTTATTGTAGGACTTACACTGGTGAAT
>DQKQ01000213.1 GCA_015660615.1 Flavobacteriales bacterium | reverse complement strand
CTCCATAATCTCCTTCAATTTCGATATCGGTATCTTCCGCGATAGCAACTTTAATAACAGGGGGCAATGAAGCTTGGGATACTTCTATAAGTGAATTCCATCCGCCTAGCCCGTTGGGTATAGAATCACTGTTGACGGGGTCTAAGCCCCAGTCATTGTCTGTTATTATTTGGTATGAATGGTTCCCTAAAGGCAAGTTTAAAGTCACAGACCAATTCCCGTTTCCCCCTTTCTCAAGTGGAGTTTTCCAAGAACTCCAGCCGTTCATAGATCCTGCTAAATGAACACTTTTCGCCTTAGATATTCTGCCTCCATTAGTTTCAATTGTAATCTCCTGCATCTCAGAAGCGAATACTAGGATATTTCTTTGAGCAGAGTTGGATCCTTGCTTTACGTATAGTGAAAGCAACCCGATTCCATTTGTGGGCTGTTTCGATATTATTGCATCATTATAACTGTTGAAGTGAATCCTTTCAGGATGGTTCATCTCATAGAAATACACTATTGAATCCACACGCTCCCCATAAAGTAAGTAGTCTTTTAAGTTAAGTCTCGTTGAATTTGATTCTAACTGTATAGGAAGTGTGGGTCCCCACGTACTCCAACCATCTCCTTCACGAAGCTTTTTTACAACCTCTGTTAATGTCTCAGATGATGATTGCTCGTGATTTGTTGTTGTGCTTGAGCAATTAGAGAGCGCAATGGCTACAAAACTTACAGAAGCTAAAAGGAAGATTCGAGTAGTTTTCATTCTTAGATATTACTCACAAGTTAGAATAGGAAGATTAATGTAGTAATTAGGTGGTCCTGGAGGATATGAAAATCCTGGCCTTAAGATGTAACAAATAAGATAATCTATTCCTGCCATTTCTGGAGTCATCATTGGTGCGAATAGATCCTCGGGGATAAAGGTAATTCTATACTTGCCCGCTGTTTCAACTGTTCCATCATCGATAGAAGTCAATTGAAGTTCAGGGGTTGAGGTCACAAGGGCTTCATCTATGTAAATTAAATTCGTCCCATCAAGTAGCTTCGCTGCCATCCATAAATAACAATCTTCCCCACCCATATTTTGAAGCCCTTCGTACGATTCTTGCGTATTATCGTAAGTAATACTTAGAAAATCGTCAGCGCGACGAACTTCGGGAAACACACATATAACTTCGTCACATAATTTCGGCACTATGGGTATATATAAATCCTCCGTCTTGGGTTCACCTTCGAACCCATCGATGGGCGATCCGTCCTTAAGTTTAGCCAGGCATGAAATCCCACTAGCATAAAGCTCAGCTCCCTCGATATCAAAAAACTCCGTAGGTACGAAAGTCATAGAATATAATTTAGGCCCAATCCGATTAAGTCTCATCGCCTCATTCGACGCAGTCCATTCTCCATTTCCAGCCATAGGCGAAGACGGATTCCATGCCCATAGATATACGTGCGTGGTATCAGACATTACATCTAACATAGCACTTAGGGCATTGTTTTGAAGACCGTCTTGGCTTTGGTTTATATCTATAAAAAGGGTTACCACATCATCTGGAGAAGTAGGAGAGGGTTGTACATACCCGACCTGACCATAGTTAGAGTTTGTGAGACTAAAGGTCAATAAGAGTAAGCCTAATAGTTTAAATAAATTCTTCATGGCGATTTAATTTATTCTATTAAAATTGATTGAATAAAGAACTGTGCTTGATGCAGTAGGCCCTTCACCGCACAGTCTGTCATATTCGATAGTCATATCATTGTCGAACGGTCTGATTACAGACCCTAACTCATATTGCAACGTGTCACTTGGAGTTCCGTCCGAAAGCGTAGTCTCTAAAATGATATAGCTGGGGTGATTGTCATCATCGAACCCCCAAACTCCTTGCTCTCCGAAGTAGTTGCGCCCTATCTCTAACGAGCTATAATAGCTTCTGTCTTCGTTAAAGGTGATCTGCATAGGGGTGACGATTCCATCGTCGAAAAAGTAAGTTAAATCCCTTTGTTCTTTGATAGGATTATTTAAATCTGTTTGGATAAATGTATTTAGCTGCCAAGTGCCTAACATACCCGCGACTTTGTCAAATGGCTCGCCAAGCTCACCTTGCGGTTCAGGCTTACATCCAGTGGGTGCAACTAAAGCCACTAGCAAGACCTTAATCATCGTGTTTTTAATGAAGTTCTTCATGTTTTAAGTTTTATAGGCATCCTCCTTCTGGGTTTAACACAAATCCCGATACAGTGTTTTCAGTATTTGAAAACTGAAGAGCCATTCCAGGACAATCCCAAGAACCTCCTCTAATGGTTATGTCTTCTCCCATGGTTCCACGCCTTTGTAGTTGGTCGACCCAAGTTCCTTCACACAGGGTTTCTTTCCTGTAATCTATTCTCGCAGCATTACGAATTAATGTAGCATCTGCACTTTCACTTAATAAAGAAGCGTTAGCTCGAGATCTAATAGAATTAATATCAGCGATTGCAGAGCTGAAATTCTCATTTAACTCAGAAAGAGCTTCCGCTCGGATGAGCATTATTCCAGTTAGGTGGATTAAGGGAACGTTGAAAACGTCAAGGCCGTTAAACCTGTTGCAGAAATTTCGCTCACCAGAGGTGAACCATTCAGCTCTGGCATCTCCGGAACCCTCTCCAAGTCCATTCCACCAATTTATAAAGTCAGAAGAGAAAGTCAGTTGTGGAGTAGGATTGTTGTCAGAACGGTAGTTGTCTCTAAGACTCTCACAACGGAAATCAACAAAAGTAGCGTCTTCCAGTAAATCAGAGTCCATAAAACTCTGTATCCCGAATATTGTCTCAACGTTTGTTATGCCAGACTCAAATCTATTTAAATCTGTATCTAATGCATAATGCCCGCTAGATATAATTGCATCACAGTAGCTAACTGTTTCCATCCAGTCTTGCATCAAGAAGTGCATATGAGCAAGGTACCCATTCGCGGCATCTGATGTGGCGTAAGCCCCATTCGAAGAAGGCAGATGTTCAGCGGCATAATTAAAGTCATCAATGATTGCTGAGTAAACTTCTCCTACCGAAGCTCTAGGTAAGGGGTCTTGTGACGCTTCTAGCCTAAGAGGAATGCCCAAGTGAGAATTATCAGATGTATATCCGAAAGGCTGAGCAAACATCTTCACTGCTCCCAAGTGGCAAACTGCCCTTACAAATCTTGCTTCCGCTGTTATTCTTGTTCTATTCACAGGTGTTATGTCCTCAACCAAATCGAAGCTTCCAAGTACTACATTAGACCTATATATCGCGTAGTAGAAATCCGTGTAAATCCCACCATTAATTCCAGTGAAAAATGTTGTTTCCCTATTGTACACGGCTTTGTAGTCATTATTGTTGTCAGGTTCAGCGAGATTATCTCCTCTGAGTTCGTTTACAATTTGAACTCTGCCGTCGTAGAGATTTCCGAGCACGTCGTATGTTGAGACAAGTAATCTCTGAAGATCGTCAGTGGTTGAGATAGCATCTTCCGCAAGGATTACTTCTCCGGGTTCGAAAACAAGGAGTCTATCACATGAAAGAAGCGATAGCGAAATCGCTAATAAGAAAGTTGTCATTTTCATAATCTTAAAAATTAGCTGTGATTGAGAAAGTAAAAGCCCTTTCCTGAGGAGGAGTAAGGTAGGTGACGTTAGCGCTCATGTTTCTGTCCTGAGCGTTTTCAAAGTCGCGAACTACTTCTGGATCTAACCCTGGAAAGTTCGTGATGGTAAAAACGTTAGTTGCATTTACTGCAAGTCGGATTTCATTCTTACCTGGGACGTTATATCCGAGGGTTAGGTTGCGCAGTCGCATGTAGGACGCGTCGTAAATAAACAAACTTGTATTCCACCAAGGGAAACCCGATGGCAAGCTGTATGTCGTCTCGTCTAAAGTAAGTCTAGGGTAAGTGGCTTCATCACCAGGTTGCTGCCATCTGTCGAATAGCTCAGTTCTCATATTCCAATCACTAACTACACCGAGTTGGCGTTTGGCTGAAGAATCAAAAATCTTAGCTCCCACTGAGAAAGAAACAAGAGCTGTTAAATCCCAATTCCCATAAGTAAAGGAGTTAGTCATACCTCCTATAAAGTCAGGTAGGCCGTCACCCACGTACTTCCGGATATCGTTCGAATACTCGAAAGTTTCATTTCCTTCAAGGTCGATATAAACGGGTAGACCAGTTTCAGTATCAATATGGCTGTGCTCGACTAAGTAGAAAGATCCTATTGGGCGGCCAACAATTACTCTTGAATCGTTAGAACCTCCAGAAATCGCATCTGGAGTATACTCACCAATATCAATAAGTTCGTTGTAGTTCTTAGACACGTTCAGTTCGGTAACCCAGCCCAGTCTTCCTGTGGTGTTATAGCTCTTGATGCTCAGCTCTATACCTCTATTCATTACCGTTCCAACGTTATCCCAATAGTTTGTGAACCCTGTAGACGCTGGAACACTAACGTTCATAAGCACATCCGTTGACCATTTGTGGTAAGCCCCTACTTCCAACACCAATCTATCCTGAAGCAGCCCTATTTCCACTGAGCCATCAATAGTTCTTGTGGACTCCCATTTAAGGTCAGGATTAGCTGGTTGTATGGGGTATAGAATGCTGTCTCCTGCGTACGTTATTCCATTGTTTGTAGGACTATATGTCCCAAACCTTGCGTAGTCGGGAATGTTCGCAGCCCCAGTTTTACCCACGCTCGACCTTATCTTTAAAAAGCTGATATTCTTAGAATTAAACCAGTTTTCATCGCTAATCACCCATCCTGCAGAAACAGCTGGGAAGAATCCATATCTGCTGTTACGCCCAAACCTAGATGAGCCATCTACCCTCATAGTAGCTTGAAAAAAGTATCTATCATCTAGCGAATAGTTTATTCTGCTGAAGTAAGATAAGAAACTGTGTTGAGTAGGTAGGTTCACTCTTCTATCAGCTGTATCTAGTAATGATTGTAATGAATCGCTTGAATAAACAGGTGAAGGTGAGTTTGGAAAATAATAGTCCCAAGAAAAGTTGTCTGCTCTTTGGTATTCAGACCCTACAAGAAATGTAAGCGCCTGGGTATCGTCTATTTCGTAACGATAATCAGCTGTAACTCCTACGTTCCAATTCAGAATGGTATTGCTGTACAGGTTTCCTTGGTCTAAGTAGTTGTTGAAAGCCTCAGGCTCCCACATGTCTTCCTCCACGAGCATTCTATCGAACCCGCCTGTGAATTTTACATGAAGATCTTGAAGAGGGGTGAGGATTAACTGTGCATTTGTGAATGTTCTGTTTTCAGTCGATCTCCATTTTTTCATCTCTCTCTCAGCGACCATATTCCAGTTGGTATTCCATTGATAGAAATCTCCAGATTCGTAACTCACTCCATTTACAAGAGTGTCGTTTTCATAACGAACTGGCATGTATGGAAGGGCTTGGGACATAGCGCGCCCTAACCCACCGCTCCAGGCCATACTTACCCTTTGGTTTCTACCCTCAGACATAGAACCTGAGAAAAGTAATTTCGCCCAAGGCGCAATATCAATATCTAGGTTAATCCGCCCACTTATTCTTGTATAGCTGTTTCCCAGCATGTAGCTCTCGTTATCATCGTATGCGAATCCGGAGTACATGCTCCACTTATCGCCACCAGTGCGAGCGCTGAAGCTATGCGCGTTCTTCATCCCAGTTCCTATGGTCTCGTCCACCCAGTCTGTATTTGTCTCAACAGCTCTGAGGTAAGCCGCCTTTCTAGATTCTGGGCTGTCTGTAGATGAACTCATGTGAGGAAGCCAAACATACCCCGTTCCACCATCGTTTTCCCAAGCTTCCTGTCTGATAGTTAGGTATTCCTCCGTATTCATCATGTTGGGCCTGGAGGCGACTTTAGAGAATCCAATTCGAGAACTGTATTCAAACGAGGTTTTGCTTGTTCCTCTCTTCGTTGTGATTAAGATTACTCCGTTCGCTCCTCGGGAGCCATAAATACCAGTTGCAGCAGCATCCTTAAGGATTTCGATAGATGCAATATCGTTGGGATTAATGCTTGCAAGTGGGTTGTTGTTAAACCCGCCTCCATAGCCGGCACGCCTATTTAAGAAGTACTCTTGAGTGATAGGAATTCCATCTACAACGACGAGTGGGTCTCCAGACCCAGAGATAGAGGCCACACCACGAATTCTTATTAGAGATCCGGCTCCCGCTGCTCCTGAGCTTTGACTTACCTGTACTCCCGCGGCTTGACCTTGAAGGGCTGCCTCGAAAGAGGGTGTCTGCACAGCTGTTATCTTCTTCGCGTCAATTTTCGCAATTGACCCCGTAACCTCTTTTCTGCGCTGGACACCGTATCCCACAACGACAACATCGTTAATCATTACGGCATCTTCTTTCAGTCTGGCGTTTAAATTATTTTCGCCTTTTGTAATATCTATTTCTAATGTTTTTTTCAGGTAGCCTATAAAACTAAATTCTATAGAGTGCTTTCCTAATGAAAGCGCTTTTATTTCATAGTGACCGTTGTAATCACAAAAGACTCCAATTGATCCATCTACGATTACTGTTGAAGAGGGGAGTGGCGTTCCATTTATATCGTAAACAAAACCAGATAGGGTTTGGGCTTTAGCTGTTATAGATAACAGGACAATTGCAGCAAAAACAGCAATAATATTCTTCATTGTTTTTGAATAGTTGAAGTGAAATGTAAGATGTTGGAATTGCAGTTAGCTTGTACTCTGATGCTGTAAATACCAGGTGACATACTGTCAATGTTAATATGTATATTCTTAGTTGGGCTCGTACCAGAGACAACTGTTTTACCTAGTGTGTCGAAGACTTCATATGAAATATCCTCCATTATTTCTCCATTAATTCCGTCAGGAATTGCTACAGCAAATGAACCTGTGCAGGGATTAGGATAGGAGAGAATGAAGGATGAATTATTCTCTGATTCAGAAGAAATATCCTCAACTGAAGCAGGGTTGAATATATCTGGAGTAGGAAGTTGTGTGTCTATGTAGACGTGATATTCTCCTGGCGCAAAAGCATATGATTCTGCTGTGTTGGTAATCTCGAGTTCTTCTCCTGTCATATAGTCATACCATGTTCCCTCGTGTTGGAAGTTGCACACCATATTTATAGAATTTACATGAAAATTCCCAACTACAACGACATTCATGTCTGTCGCGTTTAAGTGAAGTCTTTTCCCCATACCGCCTGTATCAAAATCAAAGTTTGTGGTAGTGAATACCTGTGGGTAGTCTTTTTTTAAATTATTCAGGGCGGAGAAAACATCGTAAAGCTTGTGTCGCTGAGAATCCTCATAGTAATCCCAGCGTACGGGCTTGGCCTCTATACGACAAGCCTCCTCGACAGTAACGCCATCAGAGCAGGTGTTGATACTATAATCGTACCCCAACTCCTGAAACTGCCAAAGATGTTTAGGTCCTGGAAGTAAAATATGAAAACAAGCCGTCATTTCCACTCTGCGCAGGGCCGTCTCGAGATTCGCTATTTCATACTCGCCAGCATTATTCCCCCAGTTGAGGTTGTTGTACATAAGTCTCTCTTCGTCGTGACTTTCCATATACGTAACGGCATGGGGCTCGTTATAGCCGTGTGACTGATAATTCGCATAATTCAGATTCGAAGAATATCCCATTGCCGCCTCTGAGTAGTCGTGATGAGTATTGGCCCAAAGCATGAACCCTTCATTCGCCAGTAACTGCTCTTCATTGTAGTCGCACCAGTGTTCAAGTATCATATATACCCCTTCATCTTGAGACCAAACGTGCTCTCCATACTCCTCAATAATAGCAATTCTGCCCGCGTCGTAGGAGGAGCCGCCGCCCTGGGTTTGGACTAAGCCTTGCGTAAAATCCCAACGAAACCCATCAATATGGTAATTCTGAGTCCAGTGATCTAAAGTTCTCTTGACGAAACTCTTCGTTGCATTGGTGTTGTGATTCCAATCGTAGAACCAGTTCATCGAGTGAGGTGCTTCGACATTAAACCAGGGATTAGTCGGCGAAACCACCCAGTCATTCCAGTACATTGTAATGAATGGGTTGGGTTGATCCGAATGGTTAAATACGAGATCAAGGATTACCGCTATCCCCCTTTCATGGCAAGCATCCACAAGCGATTTTAAATCATCACGAGTCCCGTATGCTTTGTCCGGAGCAAAGTAAAAGGTCGTGTTGTAGCCCCAACTATCGTTCCCATTAAATTCCATAATAGGCATAAGTTCTATTGCACTGACCCCCAAATTTTCTATATAATCTAATGAGTCCTCTATCATTTTATAAGTCCTCTGCTCAGAGAAGTCCCTCACAAGAATTTCATAAATAACGAGGTTTTCCTGCTGTGGCCTATCGAAACTCATATCAGTCCAAACGTACTCATCTTCCCCCGTCACAAAAACACTCACCGGGTCACTCGAAGTAAACTCTTCAGGATAAGGAATCATGTCTGGGTAAGTACTCTCCGGAATCCATGGATCGTTCCATTTATCTAATTGAATCTCTGCATAAGCATCTGCGACCCTGATATCGTCAGGCATAATGTGGTATTGAAATCTATACGGTTGCCCAACCTCGAGACCAGTGAGTTCTATCCAATAGCGTTGATAATCAGGCGTGCGAGTCATTATCGCTCCAGAAGTCATCTGCCAATCATTGAAATCCCCTACAGCAAAAAGAAACTCTTTATAAGGTGCAAAAACTTGTAGTATGACAGTGTTGTCATCTATGTAGTTAATACCGTCCTGTGTTCCTGTGGGAGCCCAAGCAATATTAGGAGCATCTGGCATTGCTGTAATAATGATAGTTTTTTCGCTTTCATCATCTGTCGCAGAAATTCCGTTTAATGTGAGTTCGTAATCTCCAGGGGAATCAAGAGTGAAAATGTACTCAAGAGAAAGTCCGTCATTATTTGCAACGGCCACTCCGTTTACACTCAACGTTAGTTCTCCTAAAGAAGAGCTTATAGCTTGAATCTCTACCTGATCTCCGGCCGCCATGATGTTAAAATCAAGTGGAGGGCTTACAAAGTCAACTTCGTACTCTCCGTTACTCACTGCGATGAATATATCACTCTCGTCAGCATTCTTGCCAACCACTGTGCCAAGCGCGTCTCTGAATACGAATGCTAGTTGTTCTATTTCTTCTCCTTCCTCAATTCCGTAATACTCTGCTAAAGTCAGCCCGTTGAAATTAAAGGTGTGTACTGTACTGCCAGCTTCTAATGGCAGTAAGACGTTTCCCATATTTGCTTCACTTAGGTTGTTAGGCGAAGTTGAGGGCCATGGGTTATGAACGTGGTACCAGTTCGAGGGCGATGAGCTCTGATATGTTATGACTCCGGTGTGAGCGTATACGTATGGGCATCCTGGGCAGGGTTCTGTCAGGTCTACTAACGCTCCATTGCCCTCTGTAACATCGTAGTATAAAATTATGATGTCGTCAGCGGTAGGGAATGCTGGTTCAGTCCAAACAACCTGCGCCCCCCCCATACCACAAATCGCCAAACCTATAAGAGAAAGTAAATACTTCATTTAGTTTACTGCTTCAGGATTGAATGTAAATAGTTGAGCAGGTTTATGTAAAACCCCAATTTGTTTTTCGTCTAGTGGAACTACGTGATTCAAACGTTTGACGTTCTTACGGAAATTTCTTTTGTCGAGTTTTTTATCGAGAACTAGTTCGTGCAAGTGCTGAAGTTGGCTTAGAGTGAATTTCTTAGGCAGAAGCTCGAATCCGATATGGTGTGGCTCGATATG
>DQKQ01000108.1 GCA_015660615.1 Flavobacteriales bacterium | reverse complement strand
TACAGAGTTCTTTGACATTCCATATCTGGTCAATCGTATTCGCAATGTATTTGATGAGGAAGAGACTAAACGTCTTTCGCCGTGGAAGAATGTATTTTCCCGTGAAGTGTATCAGATGGGGCGCACTCATCAGATATACACACTGGATGGTATTGCCGCATTAGATTACTTTGACCTGTATCGCAAGTTTACATATACCAATCAGGAATCCTATCGTCTTGACCACATTGCATTTGTGGAACTAGATGAACGCAAAGCCGGTAATCCATACGAGACATTTCGTGAGTGGTACACCAAAGACTATCAGTCATTCATTGAATATAACATTCAAGACGTTGAGATTGTTGATCGTCTTGAAGATAAGATGAAGCTGATAGAGCTCGCATTGACGATGGCGTATGATGCAAAGGTCAACTTTACGGATGTGCTTGGCACAGTGCGGTATTGGGATATCGTGATTTACAACTATCTGCGTGAGAGGAACATTGTGATTCCTCAAAAGTCAGAGAAGAAGAAGGTTGAGAAGTTTGAGGGCGCCTATGTGAAAGACCCACAGGTGGGTATGCATAACTGGGTCATGTCGTTTGATTTGAATTCTCTGTATCCTCACCTTATCATGCAGTACAACATCTCTCCAGAGACACTGGTGAATGGCGATAGTAAACCTGTAGAGGGAATGGTTGATAAAATACTAGATGGCAAGGTTAAGAATGACACTGAGTATTGTATGACACCCAATGGTGCTTTCTTTCGCAAAGATAAACGAGGATTTTTACCCGAATTAATGGAGGGCATGTACAATGATCGTGTCAAATATAAAAGACTTATGCTCGATGCTCAACAGGAGTACGAAAACACTGGGGAGAAATCTCTACTCAAGGATATCTCAAGATATAACAACATCCAAATGGCGAAGAAGATTTCTCTTAATTCCGCGTATGGTGCTATTGGGAATAATTGGTTTAGGTATTTCGATCTGTTGGTTGCTACTGCAATTACAACGAGTGGCCAGTTATCTATACGGTGGATTGAGAAAAGTCTCAACATTTATCTTAACAAAATTATGGAAACCAAGAACGTGGATTATGTTATTGCTAGCGATACAGACAGCGTATACATTACTTTTGACAAATTGGTTAATAGTGTGTTCAAAGAGGGAGCAGACACTAACACTATTGTCAACTTCTTGGATAAGGTTGCAAAAGAGAAGTTGGAACCTTTTATTAATAAATCTTATCAAGCTCTTGCCAAAGTAACCAACGCATACGAACAGAAAATGGATATGGGACGTGAGGCTATTGCTGATAAAGGTTTATGGACTGCCAAGAAGCGATACATCCTTAACCTGTATGATATGGAAGGTGTGCGGTATTCTGAACCCAAGTTGAAGATTATGGGTATCGAAGCAGTGAAGTCATCTACTCCTGCTCCGTGTCGCGCAAAGTTGAAGGAAGCACTCAAGATTATTATGGACGGTGATGAGAAGATGCTAAATACCTTTATACAAGATTTTCGTGAGGAGTTTATGTCATTGCCACCAGAAGATATTGCCTATCCCCGTTCCTGTAATGGGGTGAAGAAGTTTCGTGGCACAGACCGCTTGTTTATGAAAGGTGCGCCTATTCACGTCAAGGGTGCCATCCTATATAACCATCTGGTAGCCAAGAACAAACTGGGCAACAAATATCCCTATATCCAAGAGGGTGACAAGGTAAAATTTCTCCATATGCAGGAACCAAATATCTATCAGGCCAGTGCATTTTCTTTTATCACAACAATCCCAAAAGAACTTGACATTATGGGTAAAATAGATTACAATCAACAATATGAGAAATCGTTTCTGGAACCACTTCGTGTGATAACTGATAAGTTGCAGTGGATACTGAAAAATGATGAAGTTGGAAGTTTAGAGGACTTTTTCGGATGATACTTGAAAAACAAGATGCGCTCTACGCAGCCAATGTGTTCATAGATTACTTTGCCAGTTTTGGAAGGATTGATGATTATCTTCGTAAGATAAAGTTGGAGAGAATGTCCAACTACCCCACGTCCCTGCCTGGCATGGGCCCGCAAGATGATATGTTTAGTGACTTCACCATGCATCCAAACGATATGGAGTTTGAGTGTCGTGAAGTATCGAATGAGATATTTGTGAACTATCTGGAGATTGTAACTTCTCATGCAGTAGAGGTATCAGTGCCAGGCAAAGCAATCAAGTGGGTCGTGTATGAGAAAAATACTGGCCAGATTGCTGGCTTTATTCGTCTTGGTTCACCAACTATTAACTCTAAACCACGCAATATTTTTCTGGGCAAGCCACTAGATACACTCAGTGCAGAAGTAATGAAGCGTTTCAATGACTCTACCATTATGGGATTTATCATCGTACCGACACAGCCTTTCGGGTTCAATTATCTTGGTGGTAAGTTGTTGGCGGCAATCTGTTGCTCTCACTTGACAAAGGATACTTTGGATAAGAAGTATGGCGGCCCATTCTGTATGTTTGAGACAACGAGTCTCTATGGTTCCACAAAATCATCTTCACAGTATGACGGCATGAAACCATTTCTACGTCATAAAGGTGAAACTGTATCTGACTTTGCGCCACTGATTAACGATGACAATTTCCATCGTTTGAAAGATTGGTTTGAGTCCAAGAACGGTGAACCACTGATTGACCCCCAAGCTTCGAGTCGCAAGTTGAAGACACAGACAAAGATGATAAGCATCATCAAGGCATCTCTCAAGGGTGTGGACGATGATGCTTACAGTAAGTTTGTACAAACCTATCTTGATGCAAAGGGTTTGACCGAGCGCAAGAGAGCATATATGTCAGATTATGGCTTTGATAACGTCAAAGAGTATTTGAATATGGAAACTGATGAACTACGCAAGAAGGATAACTATGATCGTTATAGCTTTGATGGCGTTGTAGATTGGTGGCGTAAGAAATCTGCTAATCGTTTTGAAACCCTCAAGAGTGATGGACGCCTTCGTACTGAACTTGAAACATGGAACATAAATGCTGATGACATTGATATCATCCGTTGAACATTCAAAATATGTAAAACTTGCTCCTCGTAATTATGTTAAATGGGCTGCATGGATTTTAGAATATGAACAGTACAATTATCCAGAAGATTTAGAAATGATTTCAAAATTGATTGTTGATAATTTAGACCTGAAATTTTGTCCACCAAGATATAGAGAACTTAACATGGGCAATCCGCTCTTCGGTCACTGCTATCATGCGACTCAAGCAATGTATTTCTTTTTCAAGGATGCAGAGCTCAAAGTAATGAGCGCAAAGTGTCAAGGCCCAGCAGAACAACACTGGTGGCTACAGGATGATGATAAGATTATAGATATCACGGCTAGTCAATATGATGCATTTGATTTTAATCCCCCATATGACAAAGGTAAAGAAACTAAGTGGTATGGATGGAAGAATAGACCTCATAGAAAAACACAAGACTTGATGAAACTGGTTCAACCTTCTGCAAATTTATATTTTGAAAAATATAGAGAAAAACCAAAGAAAAGTTACTAAGGGGATTGACAATATCAAATAGTTATGTTATTATATAAGAATAATAAGCGGGGTAGTTTAAAGAAAACAACTTGCCCAACAAGGAAATCTCGATGTCAAGTTCGGGCCCCGCTCCATTATAAATCATGAAAATTAATTCATGATGTCATTTGACCGTGAAGGAGAAAAAAATGACATTGAGTATAGTAAAAAGTAAAGCTTTTGAGGTTCTTGGATTTGATCCAGACTCAAAGGTGAAAGATGTATTTAAGATTATGATGACGCCATATATGGCTCAGTATATTCTTGACCATCTAAATACCAAAAACCGAAAGTTTGTTGAGGGACAGATTGCAGCTATTCGG
>DQKQ01000119.1 GCA_015660615.1 Flavobacteriales bacterium | reverse complement strand
CGAAAGTTTAATTACGAGCAGGCAGCTGATGGCATGCGTCAAATTCTATGGGGGTTTTTCAAGAAACTCGTTATTGCTGACAATTGCGCTGTTTTTGTAAACCAAATCTTTGACAACCCAGACCCACTAAGTGGAAGTACGCTATTTATGGGGTCTGTATTATTTGCCTTTCAGATTTACTGTGACTTTTCCGGATATTCTGACATTGCGATAGGAACCTCCCGACTGTTTAATATAAATCTTAAGCAAAATTTTGCTTACCCGTATTTTTCAAGAAATATAGGAGAGTTCTGGAGGAGATGGCATATCTCCTTATCTACCTGGTTTAGAGATTATTTATACATCCCACTAGGCGGATCTAAAGGAGGTACATGGAATAAAATCCGAAACGTCTTTGTTATTTTTATAGTTAGTGGGTTGTGGCATGGGGCGAGCTGGAATTTTATTGTTTGGGGTGGGCTTAACGCACTTTACTTTCTTCCATTAATGCTAACGAAAAATAACCGCAACCATTTAAACACGGTGGCCGAAGGGTCTTTATTTCCCACATATATAGAATTCTTGAGCATAGGTTTAACCTTTTTACTCACAGTTATAGCTTGGGTGTTTTTCAGGGCAGATACACTCACGGAAGCAGTACATTATTTAAACCTTATGTTTTCTTCTTCCTTCTTTACCATGCCGTCTTTTATCACGCCTAAGGCATTTATGCTTTACACATATATTCTTATCTGTTTATTTATTGCTGTAGAGTGGGTACAACGAGATAAAAAGTTTGGGTTGAGTATCGAAAATCTTAATCGACCTTTTAGGTGGGTTATCTACACAATCGGAATTGGTGTGATAATCACGTTTGGCCAGTTTGGGGGGGCTGAATTTATTTACTTTCAATTCTAAGTTTGAAACTCTTTATTAAACATATAATCCTTTTTTTAAGCATCGTTTCGCTCCTCCATATTGGGCTTGCACTTCTTGCCGATGGCACTACAGATGATTATTATTTAAAGTTTTCTAGTCCCAAACAAAGCTCATTAATACTTGGAACCTCAAGGGCAAAACAAGGCATAATCCCTTCGGTTTTATCTTCTTCTATCGAAAATAGCAGTTTCTCGTTTTTCAATTTTTCGTTTACACTTAAGAGTTCTCCTTTCGGGGTAGTTTACTACAATGCCATAAAGCAGAAAATCGACCTTGAATCTGAATATGGCTGTTTCATTGTCACTGTAGACCCTTGGAGCATTAGCAAGAAGATTTCTGATGAAAATAGAACTACTGATAGCCTTAGCGTTTTGTTTGGTATTTCTGACTTTACTTCTAAACCCAACTTTAAATATCTGTTTAAGCAATTCCCTCACGGGTGGGGACGAATACTGTTAAACCGTATTGAAAAGCCCATTCTCAAATCCTATAGTGGTCAACTCAACTCATCCATGACCGGTTCTTTCAGTGTGCTAGACAATGACGGGTGGCTTGATGTTTATACTTCTTTAGATAGTGGTTTTGTAAAACGGAAAGAAGCGGAGATGTTTGAAACATATCGAAATAAATCCATATATCGAACTGGTTCTGAAAGCCGAATAGAATATCTAGACACGATTATAGAGTTTCTTTCGAACCACGGGGATGTGTATGTCGTCCGATTGCCCGTTCATAAGAAGATGCTATCTATCGAGCAGCAATACATGCCTGATTTTAATGAAAAGATCTCAACTGCAATTTTAAAATCTAAAGGTTACCTCGATTTCTCTACTCTTGATAATAAGTATAGCTATACCGATGGAAACCATTTGACAAAAACATCCGCCAAAAAGGTTACTCAAAATATTGGTGAGTGGATTAGTGATTTAGAGGACGAATAGGTCATGCTGTGGTGCTCTCATATCACCAGTAACAATTGATGCTACTCTCTTTTCTCAAATTGGTTTCTATCTAAAAACCCGTACTTTTATACATAATATATGTTTGTGTCAATAATACCCTCCAGGTTCCTAGATAATCGCAGCCTAAATCACATTTGGTTTGTCGTTGCGTCTTGCCTTTTTACCATCACTTTCCCCATTGCGCCTCTTATAGCCCAAACCCCACCTTACACCATACTCACAACGACTGATGATGCAGCTCCAGGGGTAGTTGTGATGGCGCCAATTCAAAATTCAAATCAAATATATCTCTGCGCTGTAGGTGAAGAGGGTGAGCTAGTTTTTAGTGCCCACACACCTGCCCGAGGATTTATTTTCGAACCATGGGGAGATGATGAATTTGTTTTTTACGATTATTCGATTCGCAAATGGGTAACCATAGACCAAAACCTAACGCCCACTGATACACTAGGGCTTAGTATCATCCCCGAAACTGACTATCACGACGTGCATCGGTTTGAAGATGGGTCGTATATGTTTGTTGTAAGTGAACACGTAATCATGGATTTAAGCAGCTTTGGAGGATATGAAGATGCGGAAGTAATACAACCTTTTTTAATACATATGGATGTGGAAGAGAATATTTTACGTGAATGGCATGGGTTAGATCATATCCCAGTTAACTCGGCTAATAATCTCAGTTTCCAAGTGGTAGATTACCTACATTGGAACGCATTCGATATTGACTCTCAGGGAGGCTTATTAATGAGCTTCCGAAACATTAGCACTATAGCTCGGTTAAGCCCCACAGATTGGTCAATCGATTGGAAATTAGGTGGATATGAAAATGATTTCCAAATAGATGATCCCGAATGGGGAAGTTTTTTAAATCAGCACGACGTCAATGATATAGGGGGTAACCGCATACTTCTATTCGATAATAATACCACTACTGGAAATCAACCAGGTTATTCAAGAGTAGTAGAATATGAGGTCGATACTGTAGCAATGACGGCTACAAGGGGGTGGTCTTACTCACACCCTGACGAAATATATGCACCTGCACAAGGCAGTGTTGAGCGTCTAGAAAATGGAAATACACTAATAGCATGGGGAAATGCACATGCTGGGCAAGATGTAGGCACATTAGTTACTGAGATAAATGATCAGGGAGAAATTGTTTGGGAAATTCAACTTGGAGCATACTTCACTGTATATAGAGCTCGGAAAATCCCTTTATCGGAAATTCAAGGATGTAGTGACTTAAACGCACTGAATTACGACAGCGGTGTATTGGTCGATGATGGTTCGTGTTATTTCGGGGTAGATGAAGATGGTGATGGTATGCTTGATTCTGAAGGGGATTGCGACGATACTGACGCTTCTATTTACCTAGGTGCCCCGGAAATACCTAACGACGGAATTGACCAAAACTGTGATGGATCTGATTTTATTTTTATCCCTGGATGCACCAATTCTGAAGCTTCCAACTTCAATCCATCAGCCACCGTTGACGATGGATCATGTTTATTACTCATCGTGTTTAGAGTCGATATGTTCCTAAATGGCGGAGCAGCTTCCCTTGTAACAGAATTAGGTACAATACCTGGTGACCCGGTAAGTTTCGGAGTTTATAAGTTTGAAATTCAAGCGGCTGAAGGTGAATTCCTTTATAGATATATGGATGATAATTCAATACAAGAGTTAAACGAAAGATCCATTTTCATAAGTAGCCCCATGTCCTTAGACGTTGTGTGTTTTAACAGCCTGGACAGTTGCCCTGGTTGTGTAAATCCCGAATTTTATGAATTCAACCCTTATGCTACTTCAGATGTTTTGATGTGCCAAACTGCCGCCGCAATGGGGTGTACCTATAACGAAGCCTTAAATTTCGATTCAACTGCAAATATTGATGATGGAACTTGCTCGTTTGCAGAAGTTTCCGATGATAACTGTCCAGGAGATTTAAACCTTGACGGCACTATAGGCGCTGATGATCTATTGCTTTTCTTAATGGAGTGGGGAACAATTTGTTTTTAAGAAATTTCTGCAAGCAACCCATTTCCTTACTATTTCGTTATGATATTACCCTTCTATTTATTATATTAATTGTTTATGTATACTTTTATGATTAAACGACTCATACCCACCTTTGCTCTGTTACTTGCTCTGTTATTTGCTCCATGTAGTTTTACTTGGAGTCAAGCTGCACCACCTACAGACATACACCTTTCTGAGCTCCAAAGCTGGTTGCAAAGCAATTGGTATAATGGTTATCACAGTAGCCTAGGGTATAATGAGGCGAGGCGACAAATGTATGGGTATGTTGATATTGCCGGAGGACAAATAGAGTGCGTTTACACCGGATTTACACAATCTGGAGGATATGTAACGTACCCCAATCCAATTAACGCAGAACATCTGGTACCACAGAGTTTTTTCGGTTCCTCAGAACCTATGAAATCTGACATTCATATACTTAAACCATGTCACGGTTCTGCTAACAGTTCACGAAGTAATAAGCCATATAATGATATAATAGATAGTCAAGCTCAGTGGTATGGTACCATCAACAATACATATACCTCGCAAGGAAATACCCCGAGTAATCCTGAGGTTTGGTCTGAAAGCTCTGGAGCTGATTGGGAGCCTAGGGAAGATCGCAAAGGTGACGTTGCACGGGCTGCTTTCTACTTCTACACGATGTATCCTGATGCGGCAGGATCTATAACAGAAATGGGGCCTACTGACATTTTATATCAATGGCATCTTGATGATCCCGCTGATGCAACTGAAATATCTCGAAATGACAAGATTGCTTTACAACAAGGAAATAGAAATCCATATATCGACTACCCAGATCTAGTATATAACGCATGGCTTTGGGAGGCAGGAACATCAGACAATCAGGGCCCTGATTTTTCAGGCACACCTAGTTTCGTTAGCGTCCCTTGTGATGATCTCAACGCTTTTAATGAAATAACTGCAAGTCCATCCGACCCGTGTACACCTATAACCTTAAGTTATAATGATCTTAATACTGGTTTGGGATGCACAGGGGGAAACATAACACGCACATACTCAGCAATAGATGGATGTGGAAACGTAAGCACATTCACTCAGACAATTTCTTTTACTGATAGCACTCCTCCAATATTTACCTATGTTCCTGCGGATATCACAACAACATGCGATAGCGAATTAACTGATTTAGGTAGTGCTACTGCATCTGACAACTGTTCACAGGTAAATATTACAATTGACGTAGTTCTCGTTGGTGGTCCATGCCCTGCAGCTTATGAAGTTCACCGAACTTTCTCATCCTTCGACGACTGTGGCAATTCTTCATCTGCACTCCAAATAATCTATATCGAAGCTTCAGTTGTTATTGGCTGTCCGGAAGATGTAGACGGAGACGGAAACGTCACCGTAAGCGACCTTCTAGCCATTCTCAGTGAATTCGGTTGCTCAACAGGCTGCCTATACGATATCAACCAAGATGGTATTGTCGGTGTTGGAGATATTCTTGAAGTCCTTGCGGCTTTCGGTGACACTTGCTAAAGTTATAGGTTACTAGATGCAACGAATTTCATTTTAGAGCGTCTTTCATCTGACTAAATCTGTCATCAAAACGACTATGATGAAACAATTTTCCTTCCTTTTTGCGACTCTTACTCTCGCATTTTCTTCTCTTACAGCCCAAACTCCTTGCGTTAACGGCATGGCAGCAGGTTACCCTTGCTCAAACGTAGATTTTTTATCATTTACAGCTGGATCTGCTCTCGGTGGTGGTAATATGAATGATATCTGGGGCTGGACCGACCCTGATTACGGTACTGAATACGTTTTACTCGGAAGGACCTCTGGAACAGCTTTTATCGATATTTCTGATCCAGTAAACCCTCTTTATTTGGGGAATCTACCTGCATCAGGTTCGAATTCTTTATGGAGAGATATTAAGGTGGATGGCAACTATGCGTATATCGTTTCTGAGGCTGGCGGCCACGGGATGCAGATTTTCGACCTTACAAAACTTAGAAATGTCGTTAATCCTCCTGCTACATTCACTGAGGATGCTCACTATAGTGGCTGGGGAAATGCTCACAACTTAGTAATCAACGAAGCTAGCGATAGAGCTTACGGTGTCGGCACAAACACTTCTAGCGGAGGTCTTCACATTGTAGATATCTCAAATCCTTTAAACCCAGTGATTATGGGTGACTTTGCAGGTGATGGCTACACACACGACGCACAGGTTGTAAACTACATAGGCCCGGACGCAACTTATGCAGGAAGTGAGATTGCTTTTGCATGTAATGAAAACTCCATTACTGTTATTGATGTTACCGACCCTGGAAACACTGAAGAATTAAGCAGAACGACATACAGCTCTCAGTACACTCACCAGGGCTGGCTCACTGAGGATCACAAGTATTTCCTAAGTGGTGACGAATTAGACGAGAACTACACCGGGGTAAATACAACTACGTTTATTTGGGATGTGCAAGATTTAAACGCTCCCTTTCTTTTGGGAACATTTGTCTCTAGTACGCCCGCTATTGACCACAATTTATACATCAAAGACAATCTTTGCTATCAATCAAATTACAGAGCCGGATTGCGTATCGCGAACCTAGATAATATCGCGAGTGGTATGATGACTGAAGTGGGGTTCTTTGATGTTTACCCTTCCAGCGATGCTACGGGGTTTAATGGCACATGGTCAAATTACCCTTACTTCGCTTCTGGAGTGGTTGCCGTTTCACACATTGAAGAAGGTCTGTTTTTATTAAGCTT
>DQKQ01000172.1 GCA_015660615.1 Flavobacteriales bacterium | reverse complement strand
GGGATTTGAATATGGTTGGGCTCTCTGGACCCATAAACACTCTAGAAACTGGTGATATTTTTAATAACAATCTTCATGGGGATGATTTTTCTCCCGATTGGGACTCCTCCGACCTCACCCAAATTGTTGCTCGCTTGACCGACAGGGCTATGGATTATACTTGGAGGAATGATTCTGGGTCATATATGCCTGGAAAATTAGATTATATTATTATTTCTGACGCTGTTATCGAAGTCCTTCGCGCATATTCTCTCCAAACCTCTGACCTCCCTCCCGCTCGTTTAGCTCAGTATAACCTTGAATTATACGATGCTGAGGATGCTTCCGACCACTTCATGGTAGTGGCTGACCTTGCTTTAGTTGGTGGAATTTCTCAAACAGATACTGATGGGGATGGGGTCTTCGATGCCCTTGACAACTGCCCTGATTTATCAAATGTAGACCAAACAGACTTCAACTTCGATGGTCTTGGTGATGCCTGTTCAGACTCTGATCTTGACGGTCTGTCAGATGAGGTTGAAATCCTTATAACCTTCACAGACCCATTAATTCAAGATACTGACGGAGATGGGCTTACAGACGGGATTGAGCTTTCGCTATTTATCACAGACCCCCTTAATTATGATACGAACGGAAATGGACTTAGCGACGCCGAGGATTTATTAAACAGTGGTGAAATCGGTGCAACCTGTAGCGGCGACACTAATAATGACGGATCTATTACAATAGGAGATCTATTGTTAGTTTTATCTGCTTTTGGTGATGTTTGTTCTTAGTTTTTAATAAACCTCACCAAGCCGGGCCCGCTTTCAGATTGAACACTAATAGAGTAAACCCCGTTATTTAAAGAGCTCGCGTCAACCTCAAATGTGGGGCTGTTTATTTCGTCTTCGCTTTTTACAATGCGTCCTAGGGCGTCTGAAATGCTATAGAACAACACCTTGTGTTTAGACGAAATGATAACTTTGTCTGAGGTTGGGTTTGGAAATGCGTTCAAAATAATTCCTGAAAATTCTTCAACTCTAACCCAGTTAGAAACTACCTCAAAAGAGGTTTGAGAGCTGCAGTCTCCATTTTCGCTAAACGCAGTTAAATAAATTGTAAAGGTTCCCGCCTCTGTATAGCTGTGCGACGGTATTGTATCGTTGTAAGTGGTTCCATCCCCCATATTCCACAAGTAATTATAGGCTCCAGTGCTTAGATTGAAAATTTCGAGTGGTCCACTATCTCCGTCCCAAGGTGAGTTAACTATAAAGTCTGCATTTACAGGTTCTGTTAGGTCAAATTGGCCGCGAGGTGTTATCATATATCCATCTACAAAAGGCGCGTTTAGGTCGCGCTGTCCACCTATTCCCGTTACTCCGAAAACTCCAATAGGAGCGGTTGTGCCAAATAAGTTCGTGTTAGCATCTATTCTCATTATTATCTCCTGAGAGCCGAAGTCAAGTCGGACATCAAATCCTGGTGTGGTGTTCGTCCAGTCGTTCAAATCAACGAGCTCTGTACATTTCAATGTAATAATTCTTGATTCTGTCTCCTCGTTCATTTCAAATACCAATTGAGGTGTGTCCGAGGGGAAGCCTGAGCCTTCAAAGAGGAGGGTGTCTATTCTTATTTGGGCTAAACCTAAATACTGATCTATGACTCCCCTAACTCGAATGCTATCTCCTTCAACAACGTCATAATCAAAATCGCTGATAGGGCTGAACACGTTTATTCCATTTGTCGGGTCTATGAGTGTGAATTGAAGGCCCGCAGGGTAGTCGTTCCAACCGTGAGCTATGACTCTAAGCTCGCACGCCACACCTATGCTGTCAAGAACTCCTTGGGTGTTTGTTCCTCTAACCTGATCTATTTCATAAACTGGATATTCTAAGTCTGATGGTAAAATATGAATCACCAAAGTGTCTATACCGAGAGTCGCTCCGCCAGAGGTGATGCTCAATGCCATAAGTACATCCTCCTGAAGCTCTGGATCTTCTTCATCAATGGCAGTAAAGTTGAAGGATTGGGAATTTAAAAGTCCCATTTCAAAGTTAAAACTTAGTGGGAATACGTCTGGGAAATCAATGCCCGCAATGGCATCTCCTCCTACAATATTTAACTCAACTTCAACATCTTCAATTGGGTAAATCGGTGAAATTGAAACCACAACCCCCGCCCCTTCGTTTACATACAATTCCGGCGCGTCAAACCCCACAGACATTGTTCCAAGCCCGCCACAAGTAACCTGATGTGAGCCTAGAAAATCAAAAGTATCTTGAGGATATGAATCCCACTGGGTTTGACCTTCTTCCCAGTCAGTCGTTCCGTGCCCAACATTGGGTTTTCTCACCAGGGTATGTTCAGCCATAGCACCTCCTGAAGAAACTGTCCATGCTTCACCGAGATCTTGTCCTACAATTCCCATAATGTCTATTGCTTCTCCGTTTTTACTTAATACTAAAGCATCATTTCCGTTGTACCAAGTAAGCTGAGAGGTAATGTCGCTCAAGTTTTGAAGGGCTGGTGTCGCTTGTGAGTTACCAATTACATATGTTTCGCCAGGGAGCAGCGAACCGGCTAAATTCAATTCTTGATTCGGCTCAGTCGCTCCATTATTATATAACTCCATTGTATATGGAGTAAGATCTATCTCAGCGCCAGAAGGGTTGAATAGTTCTATTGCCTTATTGTGACTATCTCCTTCTACATACTCGGAAATAATAAGGTCATCACAGAGTCCCGCTTCTCCACACTCTAATATTGAAACAACCAAAGCTGAAGCACCGACGCTATCACACTCTAAAGCTGTTACGCCACCCACAAAAGCTCCAGGCGCTATAGTTTCAGGGTTAATATCTCCTTGTGTGCTGATACCCCAAACATGGTAATCGTTCACTCCCAGATCCGTAAAGTCATAAAACGGAGCCTCAATTGTTGTGATTATCGTATCCTCGTCTGTGCAGATTGCAAATAAAAAATCGTCCTCAACCGCTTCTGAGTAATATCCGAAAGCTACTATCGTTCCATCTGGTGTTAAGCAAGCTAATACCTCGTCAGACCCGCTTGCGTCTAACATCGTTCCTCCATCACAAGCTGGCATTTCACATGTTTCAACAAAAATTACGTACTGCTGTTCGCTCAAAGAAAAACACCCTGAGGAAGTCACTCCGGAAAGCGGCATTCCCGTCTCTATAGAACTTGCATCTAATGGCGAGTCATGAGAAACTGCAACTACACCAAGCAGCCCGTCTCCTAAGCCTTCAAAATTGATCGCCGATCCTGATGCTGAAGATAAAATGGTTCCGTCAATAGGGTCAACAACAAGCAGTGTTAGGGATGCTGTAGGGGCGTCTGTAATATGATTAAATGTTGCAATTGCTGGGCCTTGGTCTGTACAAAGGGTGTCATTTGCAGCATTCGTGATTTCTAAAAACCCTCCTGCACAATCAAGAATATTCGTTATTCCTTGAGATGAAGGCTGTATCGTATATGAGCTTAGGTCAAAGGGTGCGCCGCCATCTGGAAGTCTCGACATTGAGTGTCCTTGTGGGTTTCCCTCATCCCCTTCTGATAAAAGTCCTGTTCCGGGAGGGACTAAAGCTTGTAATATTCCTGACACCTGTGGGTGAGATGGTCCCATATTGACAGGGCCATAAACTAAAGCATCGATGATATCTTCTGTTGGAGGCTCCTCCCCTACTACAATCGTTGAAAGGTCTGCCTCGTAAATAGCAAGGGCTCCTACAGGTAATGCCAAATCCGTAGTAATTGCAAGAAATCCTTCCGAATCAAACTGCATTCCTTCAAGAGATATCGCAGAATAAACCTCAACGCCATAAGCGCCCCCGCCAAGCCATATTGATCTTACAAGTGCAATGGAATATCCTTCAAGTCCTGAATTAGGAGCACCATACAGCTCAATAAACTGAAGGTTTGGATCAGTTACAATAGCATCAACCTCGTTAATTACAACACCTTGAGCGTTGGTAGAAAAAATTGAGCCTACTGTAATCACAGCAAATAAATAAATATAAATCGAACGCATGTCTGATATTCTTGTTTAGTAACAAATGAAAGCGTAAGATACGTACCTTTAAGGGTCTTAATATGATTTACAACTCTCTAATAGAAAAACTGGATGCTTTTATCAGAAAGTACTACCGCAATCAGGCTTTGCGTGGCTCTATTGTGGCCGCAGGTATTGTAACTGTCGGTTTTTTAATCCTGACCGGGATTGAGTTTTTAGGGAGGTTTGGGGTGCTTACACGAACCCTTTTGTTCTGGGGGTTTGCTCTACTTGTAGCTGGTGTGATATTAGTAATGGTGATTCTGCCTTTGTTAAGGCTTTTTCGTTTAGGTAGGGTTATTAGCCATGAGGACGCAAGCCGCATAGTTGGGGATCACTTTCCTGAAGTAAGGGATAAGCTATTAAACACTCTTCAGCTTTCAGACCAAATTAATGACGACTCCCATTCTGGTAATAATGATTTATTAATTGCAAGTGTCGATCAGAAAATATCTGAACTCAGCCCCATAGCTTTTACGAAGGCAATTGACTTAAGTGAAAACCTTGTGTATTTAAAGTACGCGCTCGGGCCTATTATAGTGCTAATTGCTATTCTTATTTGGAGGCCCCTTGTAGTTTCTGAGTCTACTGATAGGCTCATTAACCACAGAACCTCTTTCGAAACCCCAGCACCGTTCAGATATGAGGTTGTATCTATGCCTTTGAAGACGCCTAGGGGTGAGCGGTTTAATTTTATTGTAAAGATTGTCGGCTCATCTATTCCCTCGACTGTTTTCCTTGAAGAGGGCGGAAACAGATATCGAATGGAGCATCTCGTTGGGGATATGTTCCGCTACACTTTTACGTCACTTAGGTTAAATACAGATTTTAAGTGTTCTGCAAATGGGTGGGACTCTCCTGTTTACACGCTTTTAGCCTTGCCTATTCCGCTAGTTAAAGAATTTACCCTTGTTGCTGACCCTCCTGGATATACTGGTCTTGAGCAGGTTACTCAATACAACAATGGAGATATTATGGTGGCTGAGGGAACTTCGATAAATTGGGAGTGCCGAGTAAAAGACACAGATCGTTTAAGAATGAGGATTGGGGATTCATTAGTAACCCCAATAAATATTACGGGAAATGTCTTTTCAGCTTCTTGGCGTTCGATAAACACTTTGCCATATTGGTTTATTCCAGAAAACGAAGACTTGGGTGCGGTGGATTCAATGAGATATTCGATAAGGGTTATCGCGGATAGAAGGCCTATTATAAAAATTGAAGAAAGTGAAGATAGTATTTCTAGAAAAATAAAATATTTTTCTGGTAGTGTTAGTGACGATTATGGTTTTTCTAAGCTAGCTTTTGCGGTTAGAGAGACTGGTAAAAAGACTGCTGTATATACAATTCTTGATAGACCAAGAGGTAAAAACGACAACATCTTTTTCGTTTGGGACTTTCAGGATCGAGAGCTAATCGCTGGGGAAACTATTGAGTATTGGATGGAGGTTTGGGATAATGATGGGGTAAATGGTGCAAAGTCTACTAAAACCTCAACAGGTGTCTTTTCCGCTCCTACTAAGCAAGATTTGCTAGCTGAAAGAGATGAGTCTGATGATGAAATAGCCTCAAATATTGAAGATGCTGTAGAAAGGGCTGAGGAATTAAGGAGGGAGATGGAGTCCTTTAAAGAGAGGTTAAGAGAAGAGCGGGAAATGGACTGGCAGGATAAAAAAGCTCTTGAAGAATTGCTTAAAAAACAGGAAGAGTTAAAAAATGAGCTTGATGAGGTTAAAAAGGCCAACCAAATAAAAAATGAGCGCCTTAACGAGTTTTCTCCTCAGAACGAAAGGATATTGGAGAAGCAGGAAGAGCTTCAGAAAATCATGAATGACGTAATGTCTGACGAACTTCGTGAACTTTATGAGAAAATGCAGGAGCTTATGGAGGATATGAATCCTGATGAATTGCAAAAACAACTCGATAAGATAGACGTCGGCCAAGATGCTTTAGAGAAGGAGTTAGATAGAGCTTTGGAGCAATTTAAACAGTTGGAGTGGGAGGTTAAAATGGAAGAGCTTATTGAGGAGATGAAGGAGTTGGCTGAGAAACAGGGTGATTTAGCAAAAAAGACTGAGGGCGAGGAGCTTCCAAGTGATCAGCTGAAAAAAGAACAAGAGTTATTGAATGACTCTTTTGACGAATTAAAGGAGAAAATTAACGAATTGGAAAAGGACAATACTGATCTTGAAAATCCCAATCCCATGCTCAATAGTGAAGATGAAGAAAAGTCTATTTCTGACGACCAAAAAGAAAGCACCGAGGATTTAGAAAAAGGCAAAGAGAAAAAGGCTGCGGAAAAACAAAAAAGCGCTGCGGAAAAGATGAAAGAGCTTGCTCAAAAAATGGAAAGCATGCAAATGCAATCTCAGGAGGAGAGTGAAGAAGAGGATATGGAAGCTCTAAGGGCGTTATTGGAGAATATTATAACGCTCTCATTCGATGAAGAAGAGCTAATGGCTAATCTTAGAACTACTGAATCGCAGGACCCTAGGTATGTTACACATGGTAAAACCCAACGTTTTCTTAAAGATGGATCTAAAATGGTAGCTGATTCTTTATTTGAATTATCACTAAGGGTGCGGCAATTGGCCAGTGCTGTAAACAGAGAAATAGGCCTTGTAAATCATCATATGGATAAGGCCTTGGTTGGGTTTGCTGATAGAAGAACCAGTGAAATCGTGACGAATCAACAATATGTCATGACATCATTTAACAACCTTGCTTTACTTCTTGATGAGGCGCTTAAACAAATGCAAAATAAACAGGAGTGTAAAAACCCTGGCTCCGGAAATTGCAATAAGCCTGGAGGTTCTGGGTCTAAACCCTCTCCAAAGGCGGGTGATATTAAAAAAATGCAGGAGGCTTTAGGGAAAAAGCTAGAGCAAATGAAAAAGCAGATGGGTGAAAATTCTAACAAGGGGGAGTCTGGTAAAAAGGGTCAAGGAATGAGTAAACAACTTGCGGAGATGGCTGCGCAACAAGCAGCTTTGCGTGAAATGGCAAAACAAAGGGCAAAAGATTTAAATGAAGACGGGTCTGGTGAAGGGAATGATATGAAGAAAATTGCTCAGGAAATGGAGGAGCTAGAGCGAGACATTATAAACAGAAATGTAGATATCAGCACTCTTGAAAGACAGCGTGATATTTTATCAAGATTACTTGATGCGGAAGAAGCTGACAGGATAAGAGGTGAGAAAAATGAACGAAAATCACGGGTTGGTAATCAAAGTTTACACCCTGACTCTCCGCAAATGATTGATTATCTGCGTAATAAGGCTAATGAGTTAGAATTGTTACGAACAGTGCCTGCTGATTTAGTTCCTTATTATCGGGATAAAGTCAACGATTATTTTAATACTTTAGACGTTGAGTAATTTGTTTTTAATGTTATGTCATCAATTATGCAAGAGCTAAGCTTCCAATCAAAGCCAGAAAATATAGCTATCGTTGAGCGCCTCATTGATGAGATGTGCGAACAACATAGTGTAATTGAGGAACATTATGGAGACATTTTAATAGCGATGACTGAGGGTGTGAATAATGCTATCGTTCATGGAAACAAGCTTGATGTTAATAAAAGTGTTTCTGTCGAATATGAGAAAAGGGGGAAGGATTTATTTTTTAGAATCTCTGACGAAGGTGCTGGTTTTGATTATGAGAATCTCCCAGACCCTACTGCACCTGAAAATCTTGAGCGTCCCAATGGAAGGGGTGTTTTTCTTATGCGTAACCTCGCTGACGATTGCTTCTTCGAGGAAAATGGAAGAATCGTCGAGCTTGTCTTTACTGGGGTGCTTAGATAATCCCACAACTGATAAATTTTGATCTATTTTAACGACTTAGACTCTTCGTGCAGGATAAAAAATTGTAAAGGAGTTAGGGAATGGATCTCAAGTGTCATTTCATCTAGTGGTAAAAAATTGGGCGATATTGGTGTAATTGTTTGCTCTGATGACTACTTATTAGATCTAAATAATCAGTATCTCGACCACAACTATTACACAGACATAATAACCTTCGATTATACCGAGAAAGATGTTATTGGTGGGGATTTATTTATTTCTTATGACAGGGTTAAAGAAAACGCAAAACAAGAAGGAGTGTTAATACAGCATGAGCTTCGTAGAGTTATGGTTCATGGGGTATTACATTTGTTGGGTCTAAGTGATAAGACAGAGACGGAGGTAAAGAAAATGAGGGCCGCCGAAGATGTTGCGTTAAAGTTGTTCCACGTGGAACATTCTAAATAAATTCAAACTTGAAATTTCATACTTCTTACGATGTTATAGTGGTTGGTGCAGGGCACGCTGGTAATGAGGCGGCAGCGGCGGCGGCAAATACTGGCGCTAAAACGTTACTTGTGACTATGAACATGGGAGTTATCGGTCAAATGTCATGTAACCCCGCAATGGGTGGTGTGGCAAAGGGGCAAATTGTCAGGGAGGTTGATGCGTTGGGTGGTTATAGCGGGCTTGTGAGTGATGAAAGCGCTATTCAGTTTAGAATGCTAAATCGTTCTAAGGGTCCGGCTATGTGGAGCCCTCGTACACAAAATGACAAATACCATTTCGCCTTAACTTGGAGAGAAATGCTTGAAAAAACTCCTGGGCTTGACTTTTGGCAAGACTCTGTTACAGGGGTAATAGTCGAGGGTGATAAGTGCGTGGGTGTTAGGACAGCGCTAGGGTCTGAAATAAGAGCAAAGGCAGTTGTGTTGACTAACGGTACTTTTTTAAATGGTCTTATGCATATTGGAGAAAGGCAGTTTGGAGGGGGGCGTGCTGGGGAACGAGCGTCATTGGGTATAACAGAGCAGTTGGTAGAGTTGGGTTTTAAGAGCGGCCGTATGAAAACGGGAACACCGCCGAGAATTGATGGCAGAAGCCTTGACTTCACAAAGATGGAGCAACAACCAGGCGACAGCGACCCTACACATTTTTCTTTTTTAAAAAAGCGCAAGGATTTAAGCGAACAACTGCCTTGCCATATTGCGTACACAAACGCTGCGGTTCATGATATGTTGAGAAGTGGTTTTGAAAGATCTCCTATGTTTAATGGTCGTATACAGGGTCTTGGGCCAAGGTATTGCCCTAGTATTGAAGATAAAATAGATCGCTTTGCAGATAAAAGTCGGCATCAATTGTTTGTTGAGCCGGAAGGAAGAAATACAATAGAGATTTATCTAAATGGTTTTTCAACAAGCCTTCCCGAAGAAGTTCAACACGCTGCGTTAAAACTGGTCCCTGGTTTTGAAAATGCAAAAATGTTCAGGCCTGGTTATGCTGTTGAATATGACTACTTCCCTCCTACTCAACTTAAACATAGCCTAGAAACAACTTCAGTAAGCAACCTATATTTTGCCGGGCAAATAAATGGTACTACTGGATATGAGGAGGCAGCGTGTCAGGGTTTAATGGCTGGAATAAATGCCGCGCGTTCCACGTGGAACAATGACCCCGTTATTCTTAGTCGTTCAGATGCTTATATAGGGGTTCTTATTGACGATCTTGTTACAAAAGGTACTGACGAACCTTATAGGATGTTCACTTCAAGGGCTGAATATCGAATATTGCTTAGGCAGGATAATGCTGATGAGCGCCTCACGCCACTAGGACATAAAATAGGTTTGGCCTCTGACGAAAGGCTTGAGTTATTAGAGAAAAAACAAGTTTCGGTTAAGAGTGTTAGAAAAACACTCGAGAAAACCTCAATTAGTCCAGAAGGAGCAAATGCTTTTCTTAAGAAAATGGGGAGTTCTGAGCTTAAGCAGCGTGTAAAGGCAAAGCAATTACTTACAAGGCCACATATTAATCTATCATCCATGATAGAAGAAATCCCTGAGTTAACACTGTTATCCGAGATGGAAAAAGATGTGATTGAGCAGGTGGAAATACAGGCTAAGTATGAGGGTTACATAGAGAAGGAGCAAGTAATGGCAGATCGTATGTCGAAACTTGAAGGATTGAAAATTCCTGATGATTTAGAGTATTCTAAGCTTGCTTCACTTAGCTCTGAGGCTAAGCAGAAACTCTCCGATCGAAAACCTAAAACACTTGGTGAGGCGGCTAATATCTCCGGAGTGAGCGCCTCTGATGTGAGTGTTCTCCTTATATACTTAGGGCGATAGGTTAGTATTTGTTTCCCGACTTGTCTGGTTTGTTAAGGTTTAGCTTCTTTTTCAGTTTATCAACAATTTCAAACGCAGCTGGACACACCTCGGTGTTAGCGCGAGTAAGGTCAAGTATTTGGTGCTGGCGCCTCCTGTTTGTGTGAGGGAATTCTTGACAGGCTTTAGGTCGCACACTATAAATACTGCAGTAGTTGTCGTCACCTAAAAAAACGCATGGTGATTTCTTTAGCACGAAATACTCGTCTGAATCTCTTTTTAGATAGGTATCCTCTAACTCCTGTGGGCTTAGTCTTAAATACTTGGATATTCTTTTTATATCCTTTCCTGAAAAGAGTGGGCTCGTTGTTTTACAGCAATTTGCGCACTTTAAACAATCGGTACACGCAAACACCTCTTCGTGAAGGGGGTGAATAAGTGCGTCTAGTTTTTGGGGGTTTGTCTTTTTGAGTCGTTTGAAAAACGTAATGTTTTCTTTTCTCTTTAAACGCACCTGTTCTTTGTGTCTTTCTAAATCCACAGTAATTCTAATTGTATCTTTGCACCGCAATTAACAGCAAAAAATTATCTTATTAGATGGATATTCAAAAAGTTCTTACCGATTTAGGTATTAAAGACACAAATGCGGGTGTTATGATCGGAGGCCGTACATTGGGTTCGGGCCCACATATTGATTCTGTTTCTCCGACAGATGGAAAAATAATTGCACGCGTAACTACTGCTACGTCAGATGATTACGAGGTTGTTATGGATGCAACAAGCAAAGCTTTTATTGAGTGGAAGAAATGGAGCGCCCCAGAGCGTGGTGAGGTGGTTCGTCAATTCGGTGACGCTCTTCGCGAAAAAAAGAAATCATTAGGGGCTCTTGTTTCCTATGAAATGGGGAAGAGTTATCAGGAGGGCCTCGGTGAGGTTCAGGAGATGATTGATATTTGCGATTTTGCATTGGGGCAAAGTCGAATGCTTTACGGTCTCACAATGCATTCAGAGCGCCGGAATCACCGAATGTACGAGCAATATCACCCACTGGGGACTGTTGGGATTATTTCTGCCTTTAACTTCCCTGTTGCGGTTTGGTGTTGGAATACTGCTCTTGCGTGGGTATCAGGTGACGTTTGTGTTTGGAAGCCTTCTGAGAAAGCTCCTCTTTGTGCTATTGCTTGCCAAAACATTTGGGTTGAAGTGGCTGAAGCCAATGGTGTCCCTGAAGGGATCTCTTGTGTGGTAAATGGAGATTATAAAGTCGGTGAAATGTTAAGTCGTGATAGGCGCGTTCCGCTTATTAGCGCTACAGGATCTACGCGTATGGGTAAAATTGTTGCTCAGGCTGTTGCAGCTCGTTTGGGTCGCTCTTTGTTAGAGTTAGGTGGAAACAACGCTCTTATCATCACGCCTGATGCTGATCTTAAAGTTGTTGTTCCAGCCGCTGTGTTTGGAGCTGTTGGTACTTGTGGACAGCGTTGCACAAGTACAAGAAGGGTTATCGTTCACTCTAGCATTTACGAAAAAGTTAAAGACCAGCTTACGCAGGCCTACAAACAGGTTCGTATCGGAGATCCACTCGATGAAAACAATCATGTGGGTCCGCTTATCGATACGCTTGCTGTCGATGGATACTTAGCGGCACTTAAGGCTGTTGAGGAGCAGGGTGGAACGGTGCTTGTTCCTGGTGGGGTTCTTGAGGGAGAGGGTTATGAAAGTGGTTGTTACGTTAGACCAGCTATTGCTGAGGTAAATAACGAAATGCAAATCGTTCAGCACGAGACTTTCGCACCTATTCTTTACATTATGAAATACGAAACCGTTGAAGAGGCTATAGCGATGCAAAACGGGGTAGTTCAGGGTTTATCATCTGCTATCATGACGAACAACCTCCGTGAAGCTGAGTTGTTTTTATCTGCGGCCGGTTCTGATTGTGGAATTGCTAACGTGAATATCGGAACTTCTGGAGCTGAAATCGGGGGAGCTTTTGGAGGAGAGAAAGAAACTGGTGGTGGTCGCGAGAGTGGTTCTGATGCTTGGAAGGCGTATATGAGACGCCAAACAAACACCATCAACTACGGTGAAGATCTTCCTTTAGCTCAGGGAATAAAATTCGACCTTTGATACTGGGTAGGGGAATATATCTATCATCTTTAGCGACTTTGTTTGTCGCTACTGTAATGTTGTTTGGGTGCTCAACTGGTCAAAAAAAATCGGTTGAGCACCTTTTTTATTCCGCCGTATTTACTCTTGATGATTCTACATACGTTACGGTGCTTACAGAGAAAATAGATGGGGGTCTTGTGGTTAAAAATGGAGTTGAAGACATCTTTGTGAAATCACAGGGTGAAGGTTGTTATTCTGTACCTGTTTTTGGGGGATCGTGGACGGGTGAGTGGAGCGGGGGAGTTTGGACGGGCGATTGGATAGATTCGTTAAGAACTAAAGATTATCGGGTTAAGCTTGAGGTGAGCCCTATAGAAAACCCTGTTCCGGTTAGGGGTGAGTTAATTAACTCCGTTTGGGATACATCGATAGGAAAGTTTAAGCTCACTCAAAAAGGAGATTCCGCCTGGGCAACTTTTATGACCTCAACTGGAGATTATAGATATCTGGCAGGGAAAATAGATACAATTACTAACGAATTCAAAATTCAAAATTTCGATGGGGTGCACCTGTTTTATTTCGAAGGGGTGATCAGGG
>DQKQ01000076.1 GCA_015660615.1 Flavobacteriales bacterium | reverse complement strand
TTAAGAATCTCAGCCTCTTCCCTAATCTGAGCCTTCATCTTGGTATTCACCAATTGGGCTGCAGTCTCTGGTTCCATTCCATTCATATCACAATAATGAAGAACAGCATCCATGTAACTTAATTTAGTTTTTTCAACTAATGCTATAATCGTTGTATAAAATTCACTTGAAGTTTGAGTTTGTAATGACATTATTTGAGTTCCTTTACTTGATCACAAATTCCTAGTTTCTTAGCCTCCTTAGCATCCAACCACACATCTTGCGGTGGAAGAAGATACTTGCGAATATGCTCATCATTCAATCCAGTACATTTTTTATAATGCTTAATCATTCGCTTAGTCGTCAAATCGAATTCCTTTTGAGCTGCAAATAACTCATGCTCCTTTCCCCAAGTTCCCCAGCTAAACTGATGACTTAAAATGCTTGTGTTAGGAGTTAATATTCGTCGGCCCTTTGTTCCAGAAATGAATAGTAGTAATCCACAGGATGCGATAAGTCCTAGACCAATAGTTCTAATTGGAATAGCTGAACCTCGCATAACATCTATGAGCGCAAACCCAGCGGACAAATCTCCACCGGGAGAGCATATTACGAGTGTCAATTCTTTATGCTTTTTCTCTGTGGTTAGATTGGATTCCATAATCCACTCAATAGCTGACTGAGCAGAACCAGTCTCAACGTCATCAAACAAGAGGTGATAACCCGCATCATACAGATTACTTACCTCTTTTTTGGTTTCTTCACTTGTCATAATATAATAAGTTAAAAATTAAATAATAATATCTCTACAAGCCCTCGTATACCGTTATCCATTCAGGCCCATGTTTCTTATAATAATACATACTGGTTTCTACTTTCTCTTGCATTTTAAATAAGAATTTCTTTCCTTTATGAGAGCCTTTCAATAAACGAGAAAAGAAATCCTTAAATTTATCACCAACATCATCTACTGAAATATTGCGTCCACCAATATCAAATGAATTCTGAACAGAATTAATTCCTGCATTTTTATTTGTTCCTATCTCCGCAAAAGCATTCTTGTCTTTTATAATCACTGAAAATTGATCATATTTTTTACCCAACTCAATCATTTCTTTCTTCTTAATATCAGGAATGAATAAAGATTTTTCATTTACAAAACCTGTCTCTTCTTGATAGCCGCCTTTCAATTCAATAAACCCATAGCCTTTTTCTCTGACCAACGCTTTGAGTTCTTTATAACGATCCAAATTTTCTTTATCAGAAAACTCTTTTCTAAATGGTGACATTACACCAAAATTTTCTGTCTTGGTTATATGAGTCATAATCCTTGATAGGCTTGACTCTGAGAGGTATTCTTTGAATTGTTTCATGTCGTGATACTTGTCGTGTTATGTCGTGATATTATTCTTGGATTTGTAATCGCAGATGGCAGCATGGATTGCATCTTCTGCTAAGATCGAGCAATGAATTTTCACCGGGGGAAGCGAAAGCTCTTCCACAATATCTGTTTGATTAATAGTTGTCGCCTCATCAATAGTTTTACCCTTGACCCACTCTGTCGCCAACGAAGAACTTGCAATTGCACTGCCGCAACCAAAAGTTTTAAATTTAGCATCTTCTATAATTCCAGTTGCCTCATTCACTTGTATCTGTAGCTTCATAACATCACCGCAGGCAGGGGCCCCGACAAGGGCACTCCCAACATTAGTTAATTTGATGTCTAGCGAGCCAACATTCTTTGGTTCATTATAGTGCTCCAGCACTTTATCTGAATATGACATATTTCCTCATGTTAAATATATTAATACTACAATACTTATTATAACACCAATATACCAAATTGTCAATATCTGTTTATCAAGCTTTGTTTCTCATACTCCATCAGAATTCTCCGCGTGTCACTGTTTTAATTTTATCTATTTGAGCATTCAGAATATCAGTCCTTCCGGGCCAACGAATCCACTCTCTCTGGTCACCATCTTTAGCAAGATTCTGCAGAAGTGGAAGTATCAACGCCTCAACTTCATTCATTCTAGTGCCCCATTTATCATTAAGTTCTTCTTTACGATCAGTCATTTCATCGCTAAGAATTCTCATACTATCAGTCAAACTAGAAATCTTTGAACCAATCTTTTCCAGTTCTGGTGTAATACTCGCCGTAGCAACTCCAACTGCTTCTTTAGCTGTATCAACTTGTGTCGTTTGCTGTGCTTCGTATTCATCAGCACTTACTGTACTGAACCCGAAGTCATTAAAATCAGCCATTATTTGTCTCCATTTCCGTTTAATGCTGCTGATTCTTTATCTTCAGCATCTTCTTTATCCTTGAACCAGTAATCCGTTGACTTAGCCAGAACACCGACATAAGCTCCAACCAAAATATTGATTAAGTCGCGATGACCATCTTTAAGATCTGTAAAAAATAATAAGTATAATAAAATCAAAAATGTCAAAGAAATGATTAGAGACAGTGTAAATCTTGCCATCCAATTCATCTTCTTTCTAGTTTCTATCCGTTCATATTTTAAAGCTTCCAATGGATTTTTCTCCCACAATGTCTCTTCCGAGGCGTCAATCATTTCAACAGCAGTATTCACTTTGCCATCACCCTGTCTTTCTTTTCTGCTTGATTTTAAATTAGCTGGAATCTTTATGGCCATATATTAATCCTCATCCCATTGTAGCACAGGTTGAATTCCTTGTTCCGCTAAGTATTCTCTATTTGCCCAATGTTGGTCAGCAACATCTGCTTTGTTCTGTCCAGTATAACCTACAGCATGGCCATTCTCACACAACCATTGATTTATATTTGTCCATCCGTTAAACTCATGTCCGTCTTCTGTGCAGTTTATCCAAAGTTCACCTAATACTCTACCGAACTTACCCCGGCTATCTGACTCTGGACATCTACACTGGATTTCAATATCATCTCTGTCTGACATAATTGCCCAATGCACCCATGACTTCAGGGCCTCTTTAGCTAACTTGCCATAGACCTTTTCGTTCTTGTGCCTTGTCCTTGACTCCGGTGTGTCGATTCCTAGCAAACGAATTCTGTTGCATATCCGCACATCGAAACCCAAATCAAAAATTGCATCAATAGTATCGCCATCAACAACTTTTTCTACAGCAGTTATATTGTAGATAAATTCACATAGTTCGTTATTTTTGTATTCTGCCATTTAACTCCATTCAAAATTCCATTGGTCGTTTTCCCAAGATACTCGACATCTTCCAGCATTATAGGGAAGGTTAAAAGTTTTATGTCTTACTTTAAATTCTTTTTCGTGTCTTCCCGTAACTAGGTAATACGGTGGTCTATCCCCGCGAACTACTTCTCGCTCAAATATTTCTCTAGTCAAGATTGTTTGAGATGAAGATGTTGGTTCGTTTTGTGATCTGCCTGCCATATTTCCTTTCGTGTAGAGGGGATTTTATTCTGTTCCAAAGGAAAATCCCCAAAAAACTCGGCAATACAAATTACGCAGCTAGTGCGTAAGAGTAATTGCGGGTATAATCAGCATTATTTGCGATTATGGATTTTGGACTTATTAGCGACCGTGCCTCAGTCGGATACCTCACTAGATGCCTTCACAGATAGTCGAATACCTGAACACCCCCATCAACGAATCATAACGCATAAGTAACAAATACCCAAACTCCTAATACTACAAATCCTAATAATATAAAAGTTCCTATTAATAATTTACTTTCCATTTATGACTCCTTGGTGGAGGTGGCCGGAATCGAACCGGCGTCCTAACTTGCTATTATACTAGCTCAAACAGTATCATGCATATTTATAAATCACTTCCTTCAATGGTTCAATCCAGCGACTTTTAGTTTCTTTGCAGAGCATGGGTTGATCCCCCTCTACAGCCATAATGATTATTATATTTTCAACAGGGGTTCCAGTACGTTCCTCAAATGCATGAGCATAGAATGTTCCCTGCATGAAGAACTTGTGGCACATCTCCCAAGATTTTCTGTAGGTAGAAGTCTTGTAATCAATGACTGCTAACTCACCATCATACTCAGCTATCAAGTCTGCTCTACCAGCAATGTGGAGTTCATTAGACCACAAGGCCCCTTCAACGAGCCTGATATTGTCTATGCGGTCAAGGAACGGCTCAATAGACCTGAACATTTCTACAATATGCGGTAGCTCACCTTCTAGTGCATTTTCTTCGTTGTTGATATACTTTTCACAGAGAGTATGTACGGCGGTTCCTCTTCTACCGGCTCGTGTGGTAATGGCATTGGCTTTCTTTTCTCCAACCCTTGTACGCCAAGCTTGTATATCAACTTTGCCGATATTTGATAGTATGCTTGTAATGGACTGATAACGCTCATTTTCTGGTGTGACGTAAAATCTCTTTCCGCCGTGATATTCGCATTTGATGTCATCCAACATAAACGAAGGATAAATGTGGTTATATTTTTTCATAATATTTTTGTAATCTCAATCTAGCCCGGAATAGTCATCGTGGCCCCAGGCTGATTTTTCTTTATATCCTTGAGGCGGTCTGTCATCCAGTCGGGGGTTTTCTTTGGGTGCCCGGGCGATGGTATATTATCATAGGCGAATCCAGGCATAACTGGCACCCGCCTCACACTACCCGAACACGGCGCTGTGGCCACACAGCCAACTTCCACCGGCATGTCCCGATCCTCATAGGGCAAACTTTCTTCCCATATCTCTTCACAACTTTCACATTCAAATACATAAGTTGGCATAAGCAATTCCTTTATAGTTTATCATTCATCATCCAACACTGCAGCTGCCTTTTCAAGCAATGCAGTTTCGTTCTTGGCAAATCTGTAGCCTTCTTCATAAGAGGTATCAGCGGCCTCCTTGGCCATTTCTGCAATCATCCTAGCAGCAGTGGTTAGGTTTTCTCCACCCATCCATTTTACCAGATACCCCTTTACTCGCTCTTCAAACACCCAATCCACAGTTTCAACTGCCATAATCAATCTCTCGTTAGAGGTTATTCATTCATCTTACACTACTATTATACCAAAAGCCAATACAGATGTCAAGTCAAAAGTTGATTCTATTATTCTTATTGTAGAACAAATGGGCATCTATTTGAGTCGTCTTCTCTTTCAGTATCGCCCAACGCGGTGGTGCGATATAGTCGGCATGATAATGTGTAGCTCCATCTGTAATATCTATCAGTGTGGGAGTGCGAATAACATACGCCGCAACCTTCTGTGAAATCCTCCAAGCTGGACTCTCATTTGGTCTATCGTGCTTACCATCACAGTACCAACTGAACTGACACCTATCTCGCTTAGGAAACCCACTGGCATCATGGGGCCCCTGTTTAATTACTGCACAAATTGTGTTGGGATAGTTTGTTGCTCGGACTCGATTCATCGTCACCATTGCTACAGCTATTTTTCCTGCGGTAGATTCTACTGCGGCTTCAAAATATATGTTTTTAGATAAGCAATCTAAGTCTTGTGGGTTTGGTAATGGTTCAGCTAAGTGTTCTACTAATGTTTTTGCTGGAGACACTAGTGTTGTGTCTTTACCATTTACTACCCATACTTTGTCTGTTTGGCTTGTTCCTGCTATAGTTGCAAAACATAGCAATAAGCCTAGTATTAGTATGAATTTCTTCATGTTCCTCTTTTTTTATTAAATTTACAAGCGAAAGCTAATTCCGGCGGGAACTTCTGATGTAATTTTTTCCATGTTCCCATGGCGAGGATATGAAGTCTTTATAATTAAAATCGGAGTTAAAAGTCACGCCTCCAAGTATAGTTGAAAAGCGCTGATTGGATATATCCCAATCCATAGTGAGTGAAACCCCGAATTCGCGCGCCAATACTACTGATATTTGTTTTGGCTCCATACCGTTCATATCCAATTGCCTAAGTTCAGCTTCCACTACAGAAGATGCTCCAGTTGGAACGATTTTCTGTAGATTAACTATTCTGTCTTCTATAGACGTTATTAAGTTCACGGTATTAATTCTGGAAAAGTTTCTTTTACTAGATTATAGGTTAAACCCTTGCATTTTATTTTTTTATCCTTAATTTGCAAAAGCAGTTCAGCTTCTAAAGCATGAATACTCTCTAACATTTCTACAAACAAGTATTCTCTTCTTGCTGGTTTAAGACTAGGGTTTCCACCCTCTACAAACAAATACAGCTTCCTAATCAAACCATACAGATATGTAGGGTTCTCGGAGTCGTCTACTACTGTTTTGTAGGGTGGATTTCCTGGCGGTAACAGAAATTTAATATCAGGGTGAAAAGTATATTTAAGTATTTCTCTTAAAGCACCATTTTGTCCATATTTAAGTAGGACTCCCTTTTTGTCTTCTTTATTCTTCGCCTTTGCAATTTCTGCAAATATCGTTGGTAATGCTACGGCCATTGTCAAAAATCACTAATATGTTTCATAAGGTCATTTAACCTTTTTTCCACGAAGTAGCTCATGAGCTTTCCACTCTTGGGAACTTGCTCCTCAAACTGGTTAATGATATTTATACGAATAGATTCTGGAGTTTCACTCAAATCCACCATAGCTTTGTTTCTATGGTAATTTCTGAGCATGTCTTCAGTGCAAAACTCTTCTGGTTTTTTACCCCTCCATAGTTCAAGCTTTTTCTTGGTGACAGGCTTTTGCCTCTTACCATCAGTAATTAGTGTATCATCGCTAGAAAGTATATTAGGAACACCATCACCAGCGTCGCCTCGTATCACCTTCTCATAGAGTGATTCAGCAGGATCACCAGTTATAAATTTCTTCATAAGTGGCGAGTATTGTACTACACCCTCATATTTATGTAATTGTAGAAAATCTTTATCACTAGAAATGATAAGAGTCGGATTTACAGCCACATGCTCGTTCAGTACGGCAATGATGTCATCTGCTTCGGCTCTGTCTACCTGTATTACTTTATATGGAAAGTTCTCTCGTAGGTCTTTTATCATTTCATCTAGAAATGCATAAAGAGATGTCCAGTCAGTCGTATCGTCTGCCTTTTTCTTCTTACGATTTCCTTTATATTCTGGGAACGATTCTTTCCTCCAGTTTAATTTTGAATCACAGCATATTACAAATCCGGAGGCGTCATATTCCCTGAATTGCCGTCTATATTGTCTAATAGAATTGAGCACCGTGTGCCGTAGCAGGTCTTCCTCCACTACCACACGGCCTCGGCCAATTGACATAAAACAACCTATCATAGTTTGGCTGAAATCAAGTAGTATCATGAGGCCTCTATGTTGTCTTTTAGTGAACTCAAAAATGCAGTCCACTGATTAATTCTGCTGTCCCAATTATAGAACATATCAAAATATCCTTTTTGCAAATCCAGTAGTCCCTGCGTGCCCGTATCCCAATAGGAATTAACAGCACGTGCAAGGATATGAGCATGAACTTGGCAATGCCGGTCAGGATTGGGCTCGTAGCCATAAAGGAAGGCAAAATCTTTTGTTGTCTCTGGTAGCGCACCCAAGTTCGGGCAGACCACTAAATTCTTTGCGCTCATTGCTTCTATGGCCACGATACATGCCGTTTCCATGTAAGTTGATGGATATGCCAATATATGCGACTGCTGCAACTCTTCTCTAATCGTATCATTTGGTACTGTTCCAAAATAATGAACAGATTCCATATCACGCGCCTTCTTATACACATGCCGAAATTGTTCGTCCATGTGCGGGCGGTCGTAAATCTCAAAACTGGAAAATATCTTTAGCTCTGCTTTATCTACAGCCTCACTGCTCATATTTTCCTTCATCAGTTTCCACGACTCTAGCAGAACTTCTAAACCTCTATGGGGCGTAGAAAAATAAATGCAGGTAATCTTATCATCTGGTTTTTCATGCTTCGGGATAGGTTCTATGGCATGCTGGATTACTATACCATGATCATAAGGAACTCCAAGATAAACTCCATACTGATACTGCTGCCATTGAGATACAAAAACTATTTTCTCAAACTCCAACATATTATCATGGTCTTTGAGAAACTGC
>DQKQ01000169.1 GCA_015660615.1 Flavobacteriales bacterium | reverse complement strand
CTTAGATAAATGCAAAAGTTAAATCCTATTCCTAGTGTGTCGAGTTTACTCGTTTTAACCTTCTTTTTCCTCCTTTCATTCGGGGTAAACTCCCAAACAGTTTCAGGCTCAATTACCTCCTCCGACAAACAAGCAATCATAGGCGCATACATAACCTCTGGAACTAAAGGGGCTTCGAGCGACATCGATGGCAAATACACTCTTGCGCTTGCAAGCGGCACACACAAAATAACCTGCTCGTTTATAGGTCTTAAAACCACAACAAAAACTATAACGCTTGCTCCCGGCGAAATTGCAACTTTAAATTTCCGCTTAGACTCTGAAGCTCGTCTGCTCGATATAGCTGTCGTTTCAGCTGGTCGTTTCGAACAGAGCGTGGCCGAAGTCACCGTTTCACTCGAAATTCTTCAACCCGCCTTGGTCGAGAATAAAGCCACCACCTCGCTTGAGTACGCTTTAGAGCAAGTTCCCGGGGTAAGTATGGTGGATGGTGAGCCACAGATTCGATCCGGAAGTGGTTTCAGTTATGGCGCGGGGTCGCGCGTAATGGTTATGGTTGACGATTTGCCTGTTTTGAGCGGCGATGCTGGGCGCCCTACGTGGGGTTTCCTGCCCCTTGAAAACTTAGACCAAATAGAAATTATCAAAGGTGCCAGCTCTGTACTATATGGGAGTGCTGCCCTAAGTGGAGTAATAAATATAAGAACACGCTACCCCGACGCACGCCCGTTAACTCGCTTCACCGTTCAACATGGTGTATACTCAAATCCTAGATCTGAGTCGTCTACTTATTGGGATATGCCACTCCAACAGACAAACATACGCTTCCTTCACAGCAGACAGTTAGGAAGTTGGGATATTGTAATTGGAGGGAATATCTTAGGTGACGATGGGTACAAAGGACCTACCATAGAGCTTGACTCATTAAGCAATCCTCTGGATACAAATACTGCCGGATACAATCCTTTGTCCGTTGATAGATATGGAGCTAACTCACAAGCTAGGTTTAATATTAATTTACGTAAACGAGATAGTTCTATTCCAGGCCTTACATACGGGGTTAGTACAAATTGGCAAAAGGGCGAATCTTTAAATACTTTGATTTGGGAAAATTCATCAACAGGGCTTTACAGCAGCTATGCTGGAGCGGCCACTAGAACGAAGCAATTAGTAGGTACCGTAGATCCCTTTATTGAATATTTAAGTCCATCTGGGCTTAGAGTTAGTTTTCGCAACCGTTGGCAACATCTTATTAATGATAATGATAATAACCAAGGAAACAAAAGTGACGTTTTATTCTCCGAGCTACAAACCCAAAAACTCGGCGCTTGGGGGATGGAAAAAATGGCCGTTACTGGTGGGCTAGTGCATCAGTACACTAAAGGTGAGGCACAGCTTTTTAATGGGGGAAGTGGAGACGGAATAAACATCGCTCGAAATATCGCAGGATATCTTCAACTCGACCAACCCATTGGCGACCTAATCAATTTGTCTGCTGGAATGAGATACGAGCATTTTTCGATAAACGGAGAGGCAGAAGGCAAACCAGTATTTCGGGCAGGTGCGAACTATCAAGCTGCCGAAGAAACTTACGTCCGGGGTAGCTTTGGTCAAGGGTATAGATTCCCAACTATCGCTGAGAAATTCATAAGAACTGGATTAGGCGTTTTACAGGTTTATCCAAACGAAGGTCTTAAACCAGAATCTTCAACTAGCATTGAGTTAGGGGTAAAACAGGGGATTAAAGTCGGTGGGTTTTTGGGTTATTTAGATCTCGCGGTTTTCCAGCAGAGTTATACTGATTTCATTGAATTTACATTCCAACGATGGGCCGTGAGTAGTGAGGATCTGTTGAATGGTCTTGGATTTGGAAGCCTTAACACCGGTGAAAGTCAAGTTAGAGGAGCGGAGATTTCACTTATGGGACAAGCTAAATGGGGAGACCAAGATCAGCATTCATTAGATATTCTTACAGGATATACATACACAAATCCTATAAGTCTGACTCCGTATTTGAATTACGACACTGGTTTTATAGACGATGATGATATAAACACTTCAACAACCTATATTGGAACTAGCCACGACACCACTGGACACATCCTCAAGTACCGTTCACCTCATCTTGTGCGCTTCGATGCTCAATGGACTCATCCTAAAGGATTTGTCGGAATAAGCGCTCGATACCAAAGTGTTATTAAGAATTTTGATGAAGCGTTTATTATTTTTGATGGTCTGGCTGATTGGGGTTTAGAGGATTGGCTTGATGATCATCCTGCTTTACCTTGGATAATAGATCTTAGAGTAGGCTTTAACATCAACGAAAATTCCCGGTTTTCTGTTGTGGTAAGTAATCTATTAAACGAGGAATACAGTATACGACCTTTGGCAATTGAATCCCCTAGATTAGTTAACTTGGTCTATACATACGAAGTCGAATAATCTATACGACTATGCGCATTGTAGCAATCATTCCCGCCAGATATGGCTCCACCAGGTTCCCTGGAAAGCCGCTGGCGCTGATTGATGGCGTCCCTATGATAGAGCGCGTTGTGCGACGTGTCGAAAGCGCTGGTGTAGTGGACAGGGTTGTGGTGGCAACTGACGATAGGAGAATTGAAGAGATTGTGCTTAGCTTCGGGGGTGAAGTGATTATGACTTCAGCTGAGTGTGTAAACGGTACAGAGAGATGTTTCGAAGCTCTAGGGAAGCTGTCTCCTAGGCCAGACGCAATAATTAACGTTCAGGGGGATGAGCCCTTTGTGCACCCTGACCAACTCAAAGAATTGGTGAGGTTAATCAATTTGCCAAACGCAACAATCGCCACTCTTGCCCGGCCTATGAAGGCTTCTGATAAGGGGCTAGAGGATAAAAATCGTGTAAAGGTTGTTCGCAATCTTGATGGATGCGCCATACATTTTAGCAGAAGTCCTATTCCGAATTCAAGCGGGCCTTGGCTACAACACATAGGATTATACGCCTATACAAGTTGTGCCTTAGAGGAAATTGTACAGCTAGAAGCTACCGAATTAGAAAAGAGAGAGTCGCTTGAACAGTTAAGGTGGTTAGAGCATGGGTGGAGCATAAATCTGGGTTTAACGAATCACAAAACTCTTGCTGTTGACACTCTTGAGGATTTAGAAAAAATCAAAGTTCTGATCCAAGGGGGTGAGAGACTTTAGTAATATTATCTTTGCTCAATATGATAAATAATAATTTAACCCCAATTTCAATTGTTGCTGCACTTGTGCTTTTTTCATGCACAAGTATTGGTGACAATAACAAATCGTCTATGTCTAACAACAATTACGTTACAAGTGAGGAAAAACTCACTGCATTAGATATTTCTGCTCCAGACGCAAAAATCGTCCCTTATTCGCAGAAAATTCACGGTATGGATCTCGAAGATGATTATTTCTGGATGAGACTTAGCGACGAAGAAAAAGAAGCAGATAAGCCATCAGAAAAAACTCAGGACGTATTAGACTACCTCAATTCTGAAAATGATTACAAAGAGAAGGTGCTTTCGCCTACGGAAAAATTTCAAACTGAACTTTTCGATGAGATCGTAGGAAGGATAGTTAAAGATGACGAAAGTGTACCTGTGTTTTATAGGGAATATTGGTACTACACTCGATACCAAGATGGGAAAGAGTACGCATACAATTGTCGTAAAAAAGGCAACATGGAGGCTGTTGAGGAGGTTCTTTTAGATGGTCCTAAGCTCGCTGAAGGTCACAACTATTTTGCTATTGGAGGGTCCAGTGTCAGCCCCAACAACAAACTTATTGTGTACGGAATTGATACGGTGAGTAGGCGTCAGTATACTCTTAGAGTAAAGGATTTAACAACTGGAGTTGTGCTTGATGATGAGATCCCCGAGACAACGGGAGGGGCTGTTTGGGCGAATGACAACAAGACCTTGTTCTATACGAAAAAAGATCCTATTACCTTACGTAGTTACCGCATCCTTAAACACGTACTAGGCACGTCTGTTAGTGAAGATGTCGTGGTTTATGAAGAAACGGATGAAACGTTCAGTGTGGGAATTGGGAAAACCAAGAGTGAGGAGTATATTATGATCGGCTCTCACTCAACTTTGAGCAGTGACGTGAGGTATATCCATGCTGATAAGCCAAACTCTGAATTCAACGTAATTCAGGAAAGAGAGGCTGACCATGAGTACCGCGTAAGTCATTACTTAGATTCTTTTTATATCACCACGAATGCTGATGGTGCGAAGAATTTTAAGCTTGTAAAAACATCTATTAATACACCTTCACGATCTAATTGGGTAGATGTAATTCCTCACAGGGATGATGTGCTTTTTGAGGGCATTGAAATTTTTGAGAAGTACTTGGTTTTAGAAGAAAGGCGAGATGGTCTAACTTCAATAAGGGTAAAGAGTTGGGACGAAACGGAAGATTATTACCTTGAGTTTAACGATCCGGCTTACATGACTTATGTCGGGTCTAATCCCAATTTTAAGGCCGATAAACTCCGCTTTGGATATACTTCACTTACAACGCCTAACACCACTTACGAACACGCATTTAAAGACAAGTCACGAACCCAACTCAAGCAACAAAAAGTTCTTGGGGGAGATTTCGACGTGGCGAACTACACAAGCGAACGTATTATGGTTGAATCTCGTGATGGGGTAAAGATTCCTGTGAGTATAGTGTACAGAAAGGATGTCGTTTTAAACGGATCTAACCCTCTACTTTTATATGCATACGGAAGTTACGGATATAGTATGGATCCGGGATTTTCTAGTACAAGATTAAGTTTATTAGATAGAGGGTTTGTATATGCTATGGCACATATTAGAGGTGGGTCTGAAATGGGTCGTCACTGGTATGAGGATGGTAAATTGTTCAAGAAAATGAACACCTTTAACGACTATATAGATTGTGGAAAGCACCTTGTAGAAAACAACTATACCTCTTCTGAACATATGTATGCTATGGGGGGTAGTGCTGGTGGTTTACTTATGGGAGCGGTAATGAACCTTGAGCCTGAGCTCTTCAATGGAGTTGTTGCTGCTGTGCCTTTCGTTGATGTGATAAACACAATGCTCGACGAGACTATTCCGCTTACAACGGGTGAGTTTGATGAGTGGGGAAACCCCAAGAAGAAAGATTATTTCGACTATATCATGAGCTACAGCCCTTATGATAACGTTGCAGAATTGAATTATCCCAACACATTAATTACTACAGGTTATTGGGACAGTCAAGTACAGTATTGGGAGCCCGCTAAATGGATCGCAAAACTTCGAGATCACAAACAAGGAGATAACATCGTTATTATGCATTGCAATATGGAAACCGGTCACGGAGGTGCCTCGGGACGTTTCGCCAGGTTTAAAGAAACAGCCATGGAGTATGCATTCCTGTTTATGCTTGAGGGAATAGAAAAATAGGCTTGTGAAATTTAGAAGGCTATCTGACAAAGAGCTTCAGGCAGTGGAAAAAGAATTTGTTAAATTCCTATCCTCTCAAGGGTATGACGCCCCTTCATGGCAAAGAGTAAAAAGTGAGGATCCGGACAAAGTTGATTTTTTACTAGATGAATTTAGCAACCTGTTTTGGGAATCTTCAACTGAAAGGATTACTTATCTCGAGAAATCGTCTGATGTGGATCGGTGGGTGTTTCAGTTTAGCGAATCCTCAGCTAAAGTCATTCGGTGGGTGAAGAAAGATGGTGTTGAAAATCCGGAGCTTTTTAGCGGGGTAAAACAATTTCCACAAGAGGCTAGAGGGAGGGAGATTTTTCTTCTACTTGAACAGGGGCTTAAGCCTTGCCCAGATGAAAGACACAAGGAATTAAACGAGCTCTTTGAAAAAGAAGGTTTATAGGCGCTTTAGCCAACTGGCTGTTCTTCCTTTTTTTCTTGCTTTTTTTAGAGCTTCCCTTGCTGAGGACTCGGTCTCAAACTCTCCTAGTGCAACGAGATTTAGGTTGTTGTGATTTTGGTAGTGATGCGTTGGATTGAAGCCTTCTAGTTTCAAGGTTTCCGCAAGATTCAGGGCGTTTTCTTCAATAGAAAAAGCACCTCCTATGATCAAGAAGTTAATCTGAATTGCAAGCGTCTCTTCCTCCTCTACTTTATTCTCAGATAAAAGCAATTCTACTTCCTCTGTAGCGTACTCTATTTCAATCTCCTCGGCAATCTCTTCGTCCGAGGGGTTAAATAAAGTAGAGCCCTCTGACGGCATAAAAGTTGAAACTATCGCCTCCGTGTCAAAGGTTGGTAAAACACTCAGGAGAGTGCTGGAATTTGACGAGTCCGAAAGTATCCATGCTCCACCTAAAACAATAGGTAAAGCAATCACAGCTGCTACTCTAGCTATTTTAACCATTAACGGTGTGTAAATAGGAATTACCTTCTTTTCTTTCTTTTCAACAAGCTTAGCTAAAGGAATCCTAGCATGACCGAAAGATCTTAGAACCCGAACTAATTCGGAATCTGGCAAGAATCTTGTTACACCATCATCACCTGAGTACAATCTACCCACACGAGCAATCTCTACAGGTTTTCCTTCCTTAAGCTGTCTAACCATAAACGAAGCTTCCTCCTCAACGTGCTTCATCGCCTCTGAATATGAAAGGTCTCTTGCCCGCATGATCTCTTGAGCGAGGAGGCCGTCATTGTGTATGAGGTTGGGATTAAAGATCACGTCTCGTGAAGGAGGGACCATTTCTTCATTTTCATCATCATACCAAGCCGATCGTCCGTTACATACGAATCCGCCTAGGCCAGGGATGATTACACAGTCATAATCTAGGAACATTCCTGGTAACAGGTTGCGGGTAAACTTAAAGTCCATGCTGCAATATAGTTATGGATTTCGAGATTCCATCTATCTCAAGAGTGATACATGCCCGTGAATTAAGTGCGCGCCGTCTTGGTCCTCGTATCTAAGTGAGTACAAGTAAACTGCGTCGGGGCAATAGTGGGTTCCATTTTCTGATTCTCCAGTCCAAGCCTGTTCTGCGTCTTCCGAGTAAAACACCTCCTCACCCCATCTGTTATAAATGATAAGTCTATAGCCTTGTAGTCTTAGTCCTGCAACATAAAAAACATCGTTTATCCCATCGTTATTTGGGGTGAAAGATGTAGGAACGAAAATAGGATAGAAAACATCGAGGTATGTGGAGTCCATTCCCTCACATCCATTTTCATCTAACGCATGGAAAACATACCAGCCCGGCTCGGTAGATAACACTTCTGGGAGGGTGCAATACGAGCAACTTAAATTTTCCGCTGGTGTCCACCAATAAATATCTCCACTTGTCGAGCCGAGTAACCTTACTTCATCAAGCCATCCTACATCTCTGTTGGGTCCTGCATTAACTACCGGGGGCTGCCCCACATATACTGTAAGCTCATCGCTGGCAGTACAACCATTGATGTCTGTAACATAAACCGTGAAGGTTGTGGTAAAAACAGGGAAAACATATGTGTCGTTACTCGTTGATTGAGAAACAAGTGTTGCTGGAGACCAAACATATGTGGAGCTCTCTTGATCATTTCCTGACGCTGTCACATGAAACTCCTCCCCTCTACAGATACCGCCATCTTCTGAAGCTTGAGCAATCGGAACGATAACATGCACAGAGACTTCGTCAGTCCCTATTCCACATATATTTTGTATAGAAACTGTATATGTAATGTCTTGAGTTGGCGTGGCATATGGGGATTGGATATTCGCCATATTAAGGTCCGTAGAGGGTTCCCAAAGCCAAGCATCACCTGGTGCTCCAGGTAAAGACGTTCCATGTCCTGTACATATTTCAATCGGATCATATACCAGCCCTCCTGGCGGTTCTGGAACGACAGTAATCTGAATTTGTTGGGTGTCCGAGCACCCGAAATCGTTCGTAACAATAACCGTATACTGGGTGCTGATATTTGGGGCGGCGTTCACTGTAGAAGCTGTAGGATCGTCTAATCCTACAGGAGGAAACCACGAATATTCGGTTCCTCCTTCTGCCGAAAGTTGTACGTTTTCCCCAAGGCAGATAGTTGTAGCTATAGGGTTTGCTTCTGCCTCAACAAAACTCACCTGAACCGTTACTTGGGCCTGAGCCGATCCGCACTCATTTTCATCGTGAACAGTATATGTAGTGGTCTCTGTAGGGGTGGCTATAGGGTTTGCGATGTCTGTTGCGCTTAGAGTTGGGTCGCTAAGCCAAAACAAACCATCTGACCCCCAAGCGTTAAGTTGAACTTCTTCTCCTAAGCAAATGGGTTCGACTAGATCAATGGTAAGGTCAATGGGTTCACCAATGGTTAAATCAAGCGTTGATGATTGTTCGTCTAAACACCCGAGTGGATCTGAAACGGTAAGGGTAACCTCCCAGTCTCCAGCTGAGCTATAGGTGTGTGAGGGTTCGAATTCATCGCTAATCTCTCCATCTCCAAATTGCCACAAATACACTCCTCCCCCTTCGGAATTATTCACGAATTGTATGGGCTCATCTGGGCAAATGATGTCGGGAGCCAAAAGGTCGATATCTACGTGGATAGTCCCTAGTTCGAACTTAAAAATTCCGATATTACAATTAAAACTATCGTTCGTAGAGCTCCAAGCCCCTGGCGTCGTTGGGAAATCGTCATTCCCCCCACATCCAGCACACACAGCTTGATAAACAGTGCCGTTTTTATCAAACCTTGACGTGCCTCCATCGACATGCTCCGCAGATTGTCCCCCTCCGAAAAACGAGCCGTAGATTAACTGCTCTGCTCCGGGGTTAAGCATCCCAAGCCAAAAATCGCTGTCGTCAGAATTAAATTGATAGGGTCCACCTGTAATTGGCATGCCTTGTGTGCCGCTATTAGACCCCGCCTGTGAACCATTGTTTGTTCCTCCGCCCCAACCACATAGGTATATCTGCCCACAGTCGCTAACTAGGAAAGCCGTTGGGCTGATATCTATACTGCCGGCATTGTTGGGATTTCCAACTCGGGTATTCCAAAGAAGGTTTTGGAGTTGAACATCGAAGCAGGCAATAAATTGACCGGCATTGGGGCTAGCATCGTAAACTATACCTGAGAGAGGTAGGTTCCCTATTGTTTGGCCTAATAAATAAATATTGTCATCCTCATCAACTTGAACGAAATACGACTGGTCATAGGAAGAGCTTCCGTAATAAGTGCTCGCAAGTGGTGTACCTCCGCCATTGGGAAAACGGGTTACAAAAGCATCTGCTACTCCCCCGAAAACAAACTGATGCGAAGAGCCTAGAGCTGGGTAATCCGTGCTGCGAGTTCCACCACAAACGACTGGCTCAAAAGAGGAAGTGAACTGGACTCCGTATGCTGCGTCCGCCTGAGATCCTCCAATATACGATGACCACTCTAAAGTGCTTAAATCAGGACTCATCCTGAATAAAACGCCGTCTGTAGTTCCACCGTTATAACTCGGGTACGGTCCCTCTATCATAGGAAAATCATCACTTGAAGTCACCGTAGCCACCCAAGGCCTGTCTAGTTCGTCTACATTAATCTCCCCTCTAAAAACGTCGCCATAGTTGTAGTTCAACATCGAACCGGAGTTAATTCCATCATTGCCGGATCCTCCAACATAAGTTCCGCTCAACAACCCGCCCGTTCCGGAGGAGAATTTTAAGATGAAGAGATCGGAACCTTCTGAAAAATTCCCTGGAAAATTGCAACAAGCCTGCAAATTGACGGATGATCCTCCGTTAAACGAAGCGTCATAAGATCCACCAGAAACTGGAAAATTGGACGACCCTGTCGTGCCTAAAGCATAAAAGTCTCCATTTGAATCAGCAACAAGGGAGGAACAAATATCCATGCTGTTTCCACCCACAATGGTGCTATAAACCAAAGCTGTTCCATCTGCAGAAAATACTGTAATTCCTATATCGAAAGGCCCGTCTCCAGCAGCGAAAGTAGTCGAAACGGCACCCGCCGTAGTAGGGTATGTTCCCATTCCCCCGTCCCACAATGCGGCTCCGGCAATCGCTCTGCCGTCATCATCAAAAGCGGCCGTAAACCCCCAATTCGCTTGGGTTGCTCCTATATAAGTTGCAAATACAAGATCTGGATCTATTGTTAATCTAAGGTCTGTATTATAGTCACCTATTTCAAAACTCACCTCTGTCATTCCATCTAATCGATGTGTCAATTTGTAGTGGCACTCAACTTGTGAGATACGTGATCCGTCGATTAATTGGTATGCAAATGGTACTCCTTCGATGACGTCTCCCGTCTCGCCCATGAGATGTAACAGTGAGCCGTCTGGTCTCAAGCTGAGCTCAGTTCCTTCATGTATCAAGACGATGTTTGAGGGGTCTGCTCCCGGCTCTACCACCCAGTCGTACTTGAGTTTTTTCGTTCCTCTCGACCTTCCGTCCATGATTAATTCTATTCCAGGCCAAACCTCTTTATATCTCACCTGTCCCACCGCATCAAGTCCACTTACCCATTTCGTTTCGTCGCTACCTCTGTAATAATTTACTTTGTGGCCCAGCTCGTGACGGCCCGATTTTTCTGCGTCTGGGTTTCCCTCTTTAAAACGAACTCTCCAAGCGTGAGATGACAATGTTTCACTTTCGTGATTG
>DQKQ01000216.1 GCA_015660615.1 Flavobacteriales bacterium | reverse complement strand
TACTCCCTTAAAACAGAAACCTCTTCACGGCCTTGGGCTATCTGATTTGTCAAGTGGTGGTAATGCCAGGCGTAGCTCATATCGAAAGCCCTATTGTGGTGAATAGGCAGCTCTGCTTCAGCTAGCATAAACACATCAGACTTAACAATCTCTAACCTTCTTCTTGCCATTTCCCAAAACGCTACTGGCACCTTTTCCGCCACATCACACCTAAATCCATCTACGTCACATTCTTCCACCCAAAACTCCATAGCGCTAACCATAGCTTCATAAAGACCATTCTGCACTCCGTTAGCCCAATCGAACTGTGTCACATCCCACCAATCCGTACCTGTTGGCGGTTGTAAATTACCCGACGAGTCTAACAGATAATATCCTCTGTGACTTTGAGTCCATTCACAATCGAACGCGCTGTGATTCGCTACCCAATCAAGTATCACTCTCATTCCTAATGCATGGGCCTGTGATACTACAGATTTCAATTCCTCTAAGGTTCCGTAATCTGGATTCACTGCCATGTAATCCCTCACGCTATACGGACTACCTAGGCTCGAGCTCCCCATTTCCGCGATGTAGTTGTCGCTGTTTTCCCCGCCTTTCCTATTTACTTCCCCCACAGGATGCACTGGCATTAACCACAGGATATCCACCCCCAATTGCTGCAACCTGGGCAGATCTTTCGCGAATGCCTCTAATGTACCCTCCGCAGTGTGTTGTCTCAAATTCACCTCATATATAGTCGCCTTTTTAGACCAATCCCCATGCTTCAACACATCCTCAGTATCTCCAGATCCTAAAACTTCCGATGGCGTACTAGCATTCTCTACACTTCCACACGCTACCATAGCTAGCACGTTTATAAATAGAATTGATTTAGCAACTATTTTCATGATTCTTGCTTTTTTAAAATAAGCTACCCTGCCCGTCTTCATCAACATCTGACGCTTTATGCCTTTTTATCTCAAGCTTAACCTCTACTGGGTTTGGAATAGAGGGCTCTTCTTCCAATTCCACAGATTCCACTATTGAATCTTCTTCCACATTATTAAACTTACGAGCTTCCATAATTTCAGATGCCACAGAAGCTTCTAACTCTAAGTTAACTGGCTCTAAAATCACCTCTGTAACTGGCAGAGAACTGAGCTTATTACCAAGAGCTCGAACTCCTTTTAAAATAATAAATCCTCTAAGGTCTACAATCTCATCTTCCTTATCGCGAGAATGCTTGAACCTCCTATTGTATTTAACACGAGCCTGGGGATGATACAAAGAAGTGGCTATAGCGAGCTTACTATCCTTATGATCTCCTATAAACCCTGCTGGCTTAACTGACATCTCTGGCAAGAACCTCTTCACATACCAATCCTGCTTATATCCGTCATAGTAAACGACCGATACGGGTCTCTCTTCATCCCATTTTTCAACAGAAAACATCTTATCATCAAAGTGCGTACTGAAATCGAAACTCGTTAGAGAATACACACCATCAGACTGAAGAGCCATAATCTTATCCTCTGCATTGAATTCACCTAAGAACCTCCCTCTACCATCGCCATTCATCCTCCTTACAGTTTCATCATACCAAACCTTTCGCGCTCCCAATGTTGATACTCCCTCCTCTTTCAACTCTATCCTCTTTACAATAAATTTTGAAACAATATTCCCTCCAGCTCCACGTCCTTTAATTGCTATATCTGAGAAATTAAGCTCTATTTTCAAGCGCTTCAACCTAGCTGACTGCTTGAGAAGTACGTTTACTACCTCAGCCTCTCCATTTCTGTTTGCTGTGAAGTATAGAACCTTGGATTTAGCAGTTCCTTTCGTTATCGGATATTCTCTATCTCTCGTTATAGACTTCACATTGAACCTCTTCACCATACTCCTTCCAGAAGTTCCGTCTAAGTAGATTGCATTGTAAGTCGTTCTTGTATCTCCTTTCTTCCAAATAGCTACGTGAATAATATCTTTCCCGAAGAATGCCTTTTGGGAAATTTTACTGACCTGCATTATGCCATTCTTACGGAATACTATTACATCGTCTATGTCACTACAATCACAAATAAACTTGCCTTCTCCTCGCTTGAGGCCCGTTCCGACAAAACCATCCTCTTTTTGGACATAAAGCTTAGCGTTTGCGACAGCTGCCTTAGTCCTATCAATGGTATCGAAAGTCCTTAGCTCAGTCTTACGCTCACGACCAGCTCGGTACTTCTTCTTCAAATTCTTAAACCAATCCACTGTGTACTCCGTGAGAGCGGCAAGGTTTTCTTTCACCTTAACTATGCTTTCCTCAAGTCCAGCAATTTTTGAATCTGCCTTGAAGGAGTTAAACTTAGAAATACGTTTAATTCTTATTTCTGTGAGTCTTGTCACATCTTCGTCTGTAACAGCTCGAAGAAGTAGCTTAGTGTGAGGTTTTAATCCAGCGTGAATCGTCTCGAGTATCGCCTCCCAAGTTTCACACTCTTCAATATCTCGGTAAACTCTCTTTTCTATGAAGATTTTCTCGAGAGAAGAGAAATGCCATGTTTCTTGAAGTTCGCCAAGCTCTATTTCAAGCTCACGACCTAGAAGATATTTCGTTCGCTCTGCGGAAGTCTTTAAAATCTCTGTTACTCCTATAAACTGTGGTTTATCGTCTAGGATTACACACGCGTTAGG
>DQKQ01000036.1 GCA_015660615.1 Flavobacteriales bacterium | reverse complement strand
TGGTTGATGCCAGAAAGTATGAGGTCGGGTTTACGCCCGAGGACTTTATATATGGCAAGCTTGACACAGTCAACGGGTGTCCCAGAAGTGCTGTGAGCGGTCACGCCTTTAATGGGAAAGTACGCTGGTTTAATTCGTAATATTTCTCCTATTGTGACAGCGTGTCCCATTCCCGACTGCGGGCTGTCTGGAGCCACAACATGGATATCACCTAGATCTAAGACTGCCTCAGCGAGAGAGCTGATGCCTTTTGAGGAGATGCCGTCGTCGTTGGTGATTAATATGAGTGGTAGTTTAGACATGTTTTATGAACGTTTGGGAGTGCGGATTAGTGCTTCTAAGTAGAAATCCCAGAATTTTGATACTGACGAGATTTGACAGCACTCATCGGGAGAGTGAGCTCCGCGAATATTTGGTCCGAATGAAGCCATATCCATGTTGGGGTAGTTGGTGCTGAGAATTCCGCACTCAAGACCTGCGTGACAAGCCATAACCTTTGGCTCTTCTTTGAATTTCTCAACATAAAGTGCGCGAAGCATTTCTACTGCTGCAGAAGATGGGTTAGGAGTCCAGCCTGGGTAAGCCCCCCCTTGTTCTGTCTTAAGTCCAGCAAGAGTGAATGCGGCTTCTATAGATCGTGCGAGATCCCACTTCTCGGAATCTACAGAGCTTCGGTTGAGGCATTTAATACTTACGTTGCCACAACATACTTCTATTCGAGCAAGATTGTTTGAGGTTTGGACTAAGCCTTCTATATCTGAACTCATACGGTGGATGCCAACAGGCGCTACTTGAAGGGCTAAGAGCAGAGCGTTTTGAACCTCTTCAGGGAGAGCCTCCTCAGGAGTTGCCTCGCGTTCCCAACTTATATTGAGGTTAGGATCAGTGGTTTTATACTCAGCCTTAAGATCCGCTGCGGTGTCTTTTAGAGCTGCCTCTAGATCAGTCATGTCAAGCTCAGATGCAACGATAAGGGCATTCGCTTCACGAGGGATTGCGTTGCGAAGACCTCCACCTTCAATCTCGCTTACGCGGATGTCAACAGATTCGAGTGCTTCTAAAAGAACGCGGTTAATGAGCTTGTTTGCGTTCGCTATTCCTTTGTGGATATCCATTCCGCTGTGGCCTCCAGACCCACCTTTAACTGTAATCTTAAGGCCGGTAGTTCCTTCCTTGGATGTCTTCTCTGGATCGTATGTGCCTATAGAAGTAAGGTCTACTCCTCCAGCGCAGCCGATGCTAATTTCATCGTCGTCCTCAGTATCTAAGTTTAGTAGGATGGTAGCTTCTAGGTGTCCAGCCTTGAGCCCTAATGCTCCAGTCATTCCAGTTTCTTCGTCAATAGTAAAGAGAGCTTCAAGAGGAGGATGAGGAATGTCAATACTTTCTAACGTTGCTAAGATGGTAGCGACACCAATTCCATTATCAGCGCCAAGAGTGGTTCCTTCAGCTCTAACCCAGTCACCATCGACATACATTTTTATGCCTTCTGTCATGAAGTCGAACTCGGTGTCATTGTTTTTTTGGCATACCATATCGACGTGACTCTGTAGTACAACAGTTTGTCGATCTTCCATTCCAGGTGTAGCTGGTTTTTTTATAAACACGTTCTTCACGTCGTCTTGCCAAGCTTCAAGGCCCTGATCTTCTGCCCATTGTAAAAGCCAAGCGCAAACCGCTTCTTCATGCTTTGAAGGTCTGGGTATTTCGTTTAAGTCTGCAAATCTGTTCCATAGAGCAGATGGTTTTAAGTCTCGAATAGCTGATGACATGTAGCCTGAAATAATGTTTGTTTGAGTTTCGCAAGTTAGGAAAGAAAAGTAGTTAAAAACAGTGGATGAAATGTGGAAAAAGTCTAGTGTAAATACGGGGTATGGCAATTAGATATCTCTAACTTGTGGCGATTAATGGCACAGCAAGTAGAATATACAGAAGATAACATCCGATCCCTATCGTGGAAGGAGCATATTCGTATGCGTCCCGGGATGTACATAGGTAAATTAGGAGATGGAAAGGACGCTGATGATGGCATTTATGTCCTTTTAAAAGAGGTCGTAGATAACAGCGTAGATGAGTACACCATGGGAAATGGTAAGAGCATCGAGGTGGGAATTAGAGATGGAGAAGTTCGAGTTCGTGACTATGGTCGTGGAATTCCGCTTGGTAAAGTCATCGATTGCGTATCTAAAATAAACACCGGAGGTAAGTACGATTCTCGTGCATTTAAGAAAACTGTTGGTCTAAATGGAGTGGGGACTAAGGCTGTAAACGCTCTTTCAGCGATGTTCAAAGTGGAGAGCTATAGGGCAGGTAAGTGTAAGAGTGCGACCTTCAGTATAGGGGAGGTTATCGAAGATAGAGACCAGGAGGCTACCACTAGTCGCAACGGCACTAAGATCACTTTCCGACCTGATGAAGGTGTTTTCAAAGGATACAAGTACAGGATGGAGCACGTGGAGAAACTTCTCTGGAATTATGTGTATTTGAATACTGGACTATCAGTTTACTTAAACGGAGATAAATATAAGAGTGACAATGGTTTACTTGACCTTCTTGAGTCCAGTATGGATGGTAGCCCACGTTACCCTATCATCCATATTAAAGCGAATGATATAGAGCTTGCAGTGACTCATACTGAGACTTATGGTGAGGATATTCAGAGTTTTGTGAACGGTCAGTACACCCCACAAGGAGGTACTCATCAGGCGGCATTCAGGGAGGCATACGTGAGGGTGGTTAGAGATTTCTTCGGTAAGGATTACGACACAGGTGATGTGCGTTCCGGAATAGTGGCGGCAATTAGCGTAAAGGTTGAGGAGCCCATTTTTGAATCCCAAACGAAAACCAAACTCGGTTCAAGCGATATGGGCCCTAAAGGACCTACTTTAAAGAGCTTTATGTTCGACTTCCTGAAAAGGGAGCTAGATAACTACCTACACAGGAATCCTGCAGTAGCTAAAGCTCTTCAGGCGAGGATTCTTCAAAACGAGCGTGAAAGGAAAGACCTCGCTGGCATTAAGAAGCTCGCAAGAGCAAGAGCAAAGAAGGCTTCTCTACACAACAAGAAGCTCCGAGATTGCAGAGCTCACTTAAACGAGAAGAAAGATCGCAGAGAGGACTCAACTATATTCATTACAGAGGGGGATTCTGCCTCTGGTTCGATTACAAAGGCGAGGGATGTAGTTACTCAGGCTGTGTTCTCGTTGAAGGGGAAGCCATTAAACTGTTTCGGCTTAACTAAGAAAATTGTGTACCAAAACGAGGAGTTCAACCTTCTCCAAGCAGCCCTTAACATTGAAGAAAGCATTGATGATCTTAGATACAATAAAGTTGTGATTGCGACAGATGCCGATGTTGATGGAATGCATATCCGCCTACTCCTTATTACGTTTTTCCTCCAGTTTTTCCCAGATTTAGTTAAGAAAGGTCACTTATATGTTTTGCAAACTCCGCTTTTCAGAGTGCGTAATAAGAAGGAGACTCATTACTGTTATGACGAGTCTGAGAAAAAAGTAGCGATGAAAAAATGTGGTGAGAGAGCTGAGATAACAAGATTTAAGGGACTTGGAGAGATCAGCCCCGATGAGTTCAGTTTCTTTATCGGCGAGGATATGCGTATAGATCCAGTAGTAATAGGGCGTGAAGCAAATATCCAGGAAATGCTTGGATTCTTCATGGGTAAAAACACTCCAGACAGGAAAAAGTTCATCATCGAAAACCTACGAGTTGACAAGGACGATGTAGAAGACGATGTAGAAGACGATGTAGAAGAAGCAATAGAGGTATGATAGATAACGACGAAAACGTGATGGACGAAAACGAGCAAGAGAACGAGCATGAGTTGTCGAAAGATGATTCAGGGATAGAATCAGGTGAAATGGATAGGGTAGTTCGCGTGCAGGGGATGTACAACGAGTACTTTCTCGACTATGCATCTTACGTAATTTTAGAGCGTGCCGTTCCCCATCAGTACGACGGACTCAAGCCTGTGCAACGGCGTATTCTGCATTCCTTGGACGAGATGCATGATGGCCGCTATCATAAGGTAGCGAACGTAATCGGGAACACCATGAAGTTCCACCCTCACGGGGATGCATCTATAGGTGATGCCATGGTTCAGATAGGCCAAAAGGATCTTCTTCTAGATTGTCAAGGAAACTGGGGTAACATTCTCACAGGTGATAGAGCAGCTGCCCCTCGTTATATCGAAGTGCGACTTAGTAAATTTGGTACAGAAGTACTATTTAACCACAAGACGACAAAGTGGCTAGCTTCTTACGATGGACGTAACAAAGAGCCAGAAACCGAGCCGGTAAAATTTCCACTTCTGCTTGCCCAAGGAGTAGAAGGAATAGCTGTGGGACTGGCATGTAAAATTCTCCCACACAACTTTATCGAACTCATAGACGCAAGCATCGCTACGTTAGAGGGAAAGAGATTTACCCTCGTCCCAGACTTTCCGACAGGAGGCATGGCAGATGTGGAGCTTTACAATGACGGTCTCAGAGGGGGGCGGGTAAGAGTTCGCGCCCGAATAGATAAGCTCGATAACAAAACTCTCGTGGTAAAGGAAGTCCCCTTTGGAGTAACCACAAGCTCACTCATAGATAGCATCTTGAAGGCGAATGAGAAGGGGAAAATTAAGGTTAAGAAAGTTGAAGATAACACAGCAAAAGACGTAGAGGTCGTAGTCCACTTGGCGAATAATGTTTCGCCAGATAAGATGCTTGACGCTCTTTATGCGTTTACGGATTGCGAAGTGTCTATAGCGCCTAACGCGTGTGTAATCCTAGACGA
>DQKQ01000072.1 GCA_015660615.1 Flavobacteriales bacterium | reverse complement strand
TTCATTTTTTTATTGAAAGTAACTAAAAAGTTATTAATTTTAAATTTATAACTAAACATTATGAAGTGCTAACTTAAAGCACTATTACTTGACAATTATTAGAGTGGTCTTATAGTCAAACTAGTTTTTTTACATTTCAAAAAGGGAGAAGATAGGTGAAGAAGAGTTTATTAAAAACAATTTTATTCTTAGCTTTAGTTGCATTTAATTATCCGGTACTTTCAGCCGATGGTGATTCATTAGAATTAGAAGAAATTATTGTTACAGCTAGAAAAAGAGAAGAGAATATTCAAGATACTGCTCTGTCAGTCAGTGCTTTGTCTGAAGCAGATGTAGCTGATAGATTTGCTACAGATATAAGAGATTTGGCTGGCGATTCGCCAAGCTTACTTATAGATGACTTGCAACAAGGTCCTGGTAGTCCAACTGCTATTTTTATAAGAGGTATTGGGGTTTCAGATGTTGAAAAGAACTTTGACCCTACCACAGGTGTTTATTTAGATGGTGTGTTTATTGGTGCCAACTCAGGAGCAATGCTTAAAACGATTGATTTAGAGAGAGTTGAAATTTTAAGAGGTCCTCAAGGAACTTTATTTGGAAGAAATACTGTAGCTGGAGTACTTCATCTCACTAGATCTAAACCTACTGGAGAACAAGGAGGTAAGGTAAGAGTTGGATTTGGTAGCTACGATACGACTGTAGCAGAAGGTGTCTTTAATTTTGCTTTATCCGATAATGCTGCTGGAAAGGTAAGCATTACTCAAAGAGAACAAGCTGAAGGGTTTCTTACCAATTTAGTGGATGGCCAAGATTTAGGCCGTTCTGAGTATACTCAAGCCACATTGAACGTTTTGCTTAACCCGCAAGATAATCTTGAGATAGAAGTAACGCACACAACTGAACTACAAGATCAAGACGCCCATACTGCTCTTAACCTTGGCGGAGCAACAACTTGGTGGTGTGCTGCATATGGTCAATGTTCACCTGGATTAGGTATTCCACAAAGCGGAGACAGGTACTCGGTTTATAACGATGAGGCAAATCGTAGAAATGCGTCTTTTGATAGTGACACGAGTATTGTTGAAGTGCGCTACGATATCTCAGATTCAATGAAATTTGATTTTATTTTGGGCCATAAGACTACCGACGAAGAGGTCTACCAAGATTGGGATGGCACTCCCTTACCTCTATATCATACGTCCCGTCCTGCTTCTTATGAGCAGACAAGTCATGAATTTAGAATTACTTCTGACTTGGACGGGCCTTACAATTATGTTGCTGGAATCTATAAATGGGATTCTGAATACAGAATAGACTTAGTCAGCTTCATTGGGTTTTATGATTTGTTTGGGGTAGTACCAAGAACGGATCCTCTGATAGTTATCCCAATTAACGCAACCACCCAACAAGAAACAGACTCTACAGCCTTTTTCTTTGAATTTGATTATGACCTAAGTGATGACTTGACTCTAACTTTAGGTGGAAGAAGCATTGATGAGGAAAAAAGATCTCAAGCTTGTGATGGAGGTTATCCAGCTTGTCCAAATCTAAATACAGATGCAAGTGCAGATTGGACTAAATTTACACCTAAAGTTGCACTTAAATATCAAGTAAATCCAGATGTAATGGTCTATGGTCTTTACTCACAAGGATATAGGAGTGGTGGTTTTAACGGCAGATGGGGGAGTTTGAATTCTGCAACTGTGCCTTACGACCCTGAAACTGTTACAAACACGGAATTTGGAATTAAAACAACGCTAAGGGATAACAGGGTACATTTTAATATGACTGTATTTTCCATGGATTACGAAGACAAACAAATTGATGTAGACATAGTAGATGCATCGGCTGCCTTAGGTAGGTCTACCGTAGCTGCAAACGTAGCAGAAGCTACCTTTAGGGGAGTGGAGATAGAGTTGCATGCCCTTGTCAGTGAAAACTTTTCTATTGATGCAAATCTAGGTACTTTAGCTGCAGAATTTGGTGAATTTTTTGCAGATTTTACCGGTTCTGGCGTTGATGCTGATTACTCTTACCTAGAGCCATTAAGAGCTCCTAAATTAACTTGGACCGTGGGAGGTACTTATAACTTTCCGGGTATAGCGAGGGGTGAAGCTTATGTCAGAGCCAGTGCTCACCATATAGCTAAACATCATGTTTCTCAGTTAAACACTCCTACTACCTTTAATGAAGATCAAACCTTAGTGGACTTTTCTGTAAACCGCATAATAAATGATGCAAAAGTGAGTGTTTTTGGTCGAAATCTCACAAATGAGGATGGATTTACTGTCGGTTATGATGTTTTTGCAGGTGCGGCATGGAGTTATGCCATGGCAAGAGCACCAAGAACTTGGGGTGTTGAATTGACATACTCATTTTAAATCTAAGTAGCTACTAACTAATAGAAAGGAGTAAGAGATGAAAGTAGGAATGTTAATGGTCTTTCAGAACTTTAAAGATCAAATCACTGATACGGAGGCTTACCAGAGGGATATGCACATTGCTGATTTAGCAGAACCATTAGGATTTGACGTTCTTGGTGCGGTTGAACATCATTTCAACAGCTATGCCATGGCCCCAGATGGAATGCAATTTCTGTCTTATATGGCGGGAAGAACTAAGACTATTGAATTGATGACAGGTGCCGTCATCCTGCCTTGGTGGGATTCACCACTTAGAGTTACTGAAAAAATGATTCTTTTAGATCATCTATGTCAGGGAAGGGCACTTTTCGGGATTGGTCATGGTCTTGCAAGACGTGAGTATGATGTGTTTGGTGTTGATATGGGGGAAGCCAGAGAACGGTTCGACGAGTCAGCAGAAATAATTATTCAAGGTCTGGAGTCTGGCGTTGTCGAAGCAGATGGTAAGTTTTACAAACAACCACGAACTGAAGTAAGACCTGGTCCATTTGCTAGTTTTCAAGATCGTTTGTATTCAGTAGCCATGTCGTCGCATTCAGTGCCTAAAGTAGCTGCAATGGGTGCAGTTATGATGTGTTTCGCTCAAAAGCCTTGGGAAGAAATGACT
>DQKQ01000038.1 GCA_015660615.1 Flavobacteriales bacterium | reverse complement strand
ATTAGATGGCCCAGTAACATCCCCAATCAATATGCTTTTGTTTGTATTGTTGAGAGCGAAAACGTGGGTCGATACAACTGTTCCACTGATCGCAACATCGGTCAGCTCAGTTAATTTAAAATCCTTAAGAACAGATCCGTTATCAAATATAAGACCGGACGGCCCAACAATAAGTCTAGATTCTTGGTCACGATATACGCTTTTATCAGCGGGATAAGTAACAAACACTATCCCACTACCGCCCAAGCTAATATGGCTACCGCTATTAGAGCTATCTAACACATAGCTACGCACCATATTGTCAGAACCATACGTTCCTATGCCAACTTCCCACTTGTCACTTTCTTCTATGCAATAGTATGTAAGATCGCCAACAGATAATACGGAACTGAAACTAGCAAACCCGGCAGGGGTTCCGGTAAACGATATATCTCCAGATCCCGTACTGGTGGTATATTGTTTTATTCTATCGGCTAATGTAAGCGCCATGATTCCTCCTGCCAGATATTAAAAGTAATGTTGGTTACTATTACTTATTGAGGATCACTAATATCTGGACCAGAGGGGATTGACAACGCAGCCTTAGCCTGTTTGATCTCGTAAGCAACCGTGTTTTCCGTAAGAAACCCTCGCACTTTACGGTTAGCAAACTGTAAAGAGTTTTCTGGATTAACCATCTTTTCCGGGTTAGTGAGCGGATCTGCCGGTAATGATGGATCAAAGTTCGGATTATTAATCATAACTTCATACCCGTAATTAGCACACATGGCGACGATAACTCTATCCACATCAGAATCCTCGATATTGACACAAAATTGGGCCATTTTTATCTCCTTGTGGTAAAATCGAGCATTTTATTTATAATTAGAGAATACTCTTGATTGGTGTTGATTTTCAAGTCAAAATCGTTTAATTTATTAATATTGAGAGACAAATTATTTAGCTTGTTTATACTCAGTGGAAAAGCTAATGTGGAACTATTGAAATACACAACTGGCAGCAATCCCACCAACACCGCTTCGGCGTCTTTCGTTTCACTAAAGCTAAGTTCGCTAAATGCGCCAACTCCAAGCATATCACCCTCCATTAAACAATACACAAAAATAGCCAATATAATAAAAAAGGCTACCCTAAAAACTAGGGTAGCCCGAGGGTTGATGTCAAGTGGCCAATATTAGAAGGAGCCAGCTAGAACCCTTCTGTTATCAAGAACACCGAAACCAAGTTCGGCCCAGCCGTAATAGCCCTGTCGCTGATGTCTATGGAGACCTTCGTCTTCATAAATTTCAATTTCCTTCTTGATAGGCATTACAAAGCTGTCATTAGGGCCTTGATCCAAACCAATTACAAGCTCAACATCACTGCCCGCCAAGGAGCCGCTAAGATCGCTAGTAAAGTAGGTTTGATACTCTTGACCATCACCAAACTCAAAGACATCATGAAGGTTGACGCCAAAGACTCTCGTGATTGCTGGACCATCGTCCGAAGCGACATAGATTTCTCTACGAGATACTTCGTCCAGTTGGTCAACACCCCAGTTGCGAATATCTTCAATCGCTTCAGGGGAACAGTAAAAGTCACTCAAACTACCAGCAGCACTCGCGCTATTTCCGCCACCATTTCGACGCATAACCGTCTTCATAAGGCTGATCAAACGCTTAGTGAACTGACCCACAGCCGCATCATTATCGTAAACCAATATATTACGATCAACCGCAGCGGCCAGAAGAGTGTGCCATCCATCGTCGTTAATCTTCTTAACGAAGGACGATTCAAGCACTTGCATAGCACGAGCAACCACATTCCAGTTAGCCTCACGAGCGTACTTCAGCAAGAAATCAATCGAGCTGCTAACCCCGTAAGTGTTAACCATTACGTAATCACCTTCGACGTGACGCTCAGGAATGCGCCCGTTGCCGGGATTGGTGTACGCAACATGATCGCCTTCAGTACCGGGAGCCAAGAGGTCCAATGGAAACTCTGGTGAAGCACTGGGTTCCAGAGGCATTGCTTCGTAAATTGAAGTAACGATATCGCCAAACAAAACACCCTTACGAATAGGCGCTTCTAGAGCTTTAGCGATCTCTCTTTGGGCCGCCACGGCGACCATCTTGTCAGAACTACCCGACTGCTTAAGCAGCTCAATAAATTCGGGTGTGGGTCGATTTTTAGTAGACATATTAGCTTCTCCTTTTTTATTTAGTTGGGTCATCTAGTTTTGGGGACTATTGACATTAGGAAGATCGATAAACACTTTAGCATAACCATCTTCGTCTACGTCCGACAAAAATCGTCCAACAACAAGACCGGCACCTTCGTGGGCTCCTCCACCAATATTCGATGAAGCAAGATTTCCACTATGTGCCAAGTATGCCAAATCGCCACCGTTGGGATCTGTACCTTCCAAGTTACTAGTAACAACCCATCCCTTTGTGAGAAGAGTAACTTTACCACCCTTTTGAACTTCGTCTTTGTGCTGGTTCAAATGTTGACGAGTAAGGTCAATGTTGACCATGTCGTTAACCAGCAAACCCATCGGAACTACTCCGGAACAGGTTCCAGCATACGTAACAAGCGCTGAACCATTATCCATTGATGCTCCAGAACCCGCCGTGCTAAGAGAAGCAACGCCCCCCCTAGTAGCGGCCTCGTTCATAAAGAACGAGATGTCAGTCTGAAGAGTACTTCTATCTGTTTTAAGAGCCATTATGAATCTCCTTTTGCTTAAAAAATTAAATTAGTTGTCTTCTTTTGGAACGGACTGTAAAATAGAACCAAGCCATTCGCTAGCAACTGCACGAAGAGATTCCGCAGGATCATCTTCACCGATAGCTTCTGCGATAGCAACTTCAGCCGACTCTTCGGCATCTTCCAAGACTTCTACATTCGCCTCGGCGCTATCCACTTCTTCGTCAGCTTTGGCTGGCGCTTCTTTGTCCTCTTTTTTGTCTTCGTCTTTATCTTTATCTTTGTCTTTCTTCATCCAAGGAGGCATTCCGGCCTTCCTTTTCATTACAGCCACTATCTTATCAAAGGTTTCTTCGTCAACCGAATCAAGCTCTTCAACAGTCGCAATAGCTTCATCGGAATCGAATCCGAGATCTTCCAGTTTAGCCTTTCTCTTCATTAGCGCTTCCTGTTTCTTCATAACGGCTAATTCGTCTTCTATGCTCTTCACCTCTTCATTTCTACTCGCGAGAGCTTCCTCTTGCGACTTAATAGATTCAGCAAGAACCTTGTTCTCTTTCTCTTTTGTAGCAAGATTTTGTGCATGATCCGCAACAGAAGCCTCAAGAGCTTCGATTTTGGACTGAAACTCAGCTTCCTTTTCAGCGGTCACCTTCTCTCTAAGAGCTTCGTTTTCAGTTTTTGCTTCAGCAAGCTCCTTTTGCAAATCCGAGATTTGCTTATCGTGATTATCACTCATCGTATTCTCCTTTGTAGAGGATATAGTTAAAATTTCTGCTTTCGATTCGTCGAAAAATTCGTTTCCTTCCAATATTATACTACGTGGATTAGCAGGTTTGGAAACCAAGCCTTTACCAGAGAACGATAAGTTTCTTAATAGTCTGCCAACTCTATAGTCTTCGTACTTTCCACTCCCACCATAAGATCTTAGATGCTTCGTTAGAAATGCTGACGCCTCACTCCTTTGTACCACCTTAGTAGACCCATCTGGGGTCGTTAATGCGTAGTCAAAGTCTGGAAACAAACACTCCATGGATACAAACCATTTCCCATCTTCAATTTCGGAAACGATTTTTTGCATTCTGCTTCTTTGATCTTCATCACTCCACTCCGTATATATAACAGAGGTGGTAAGGATGTTGAAAGTGTCTGGCACCTCATTGGTGCCACAATTAATTTCGACGCCCTCAAAATCCACAACAATATTACCGGTGATATGTCCGATAATATCTTTTTCATTATGCATGAAGTTGAAGGGCTTATCTTCAGGTGTATCTTTCGCCAGCCACAACTCTCTGGGATCGAACACGTCATCGTTCTTGTTCCATCCGGTACTGACTAATATTGATTTTAGGTAATATAGATCTATTTGATCTTCATTTTGAGCAATCGAAATATCACCACTACCAGAGTTTTCTGCGAGTATCTTTTTTAACTTGCTAATAGACTCTGGCGAGGGTTCCGGTCTGTATGTCTCCGCAACAGCATAACAGGCAACACTGTTACTCTTTAACAGTATGCCGTTCAGACCGTCTCGTATTTCAGATTCGTATATTTTCATATTTTGAAAACCTCCAAGATTAATACACACAAAATAAAATCTGGGGTATTTATTGGTAAAAATCCTGCATATCAGCAAAGGTGGAGGCGTAAATATATTTCATTTCGGAGATATTGGGTTGTTTGCCATTAGTCGAAACAAAAGACTCTTTTTTGGCAATAACAATAGAATTAAACTCATCAGACGGCTTAGTTTCGTTGTCTAATAGTCGCTTCACCAATTCGGGAGTTATTTCCATATATGGAGTCATTCCGATCAATACACACATCTTCAGATATTCCAATTGATCTACTTCCGATTTGTTTAAACTTCTGGCATTCTTCTTGTTAAAATGAGCGAGTGCTATGGGGGAAAGAACCTCTGATATCTTGGCCTGAGCATCAAGAGCCCATAGCGTAACAGTCGTAGCGTTCCCGCTTCGAGGAAGAACGCGCTTTTCTTTTCTCTTCTTAGTGTCTCTAGAGAATTTCGGGCGACCATTGGGCTCTTCGGGATCGTAGTCGGATTCTTTATTGGGCGATACCGGCTCCACAACTCCCCCGTCCCTTTCTGCGGGAGGAAGTCCGAATTTTTCCAGATACTCCTCGGTATCCATAACATCCTTCGTTAAAGCTATTTTAGCTATATCCTCTTTATGCTGAGGATTATGGTAAGGTCCAGCCTTCTTAGGAGAGCCCATATCGTTAGTCCGTTCCCTTTCTTCACGTCTCACACGTATACGCTCAATTCCGGGCAGCTCCCTGAATCTTTCGAGTAGGGTTTCGTTAGAGATGATGTCCCTATCCGCCAACTGAATCAGGAGCTGTTTTTCAGCAGCTTCGTCAGACAATATAATCGAATCAAAATGAATCTCGGCTGGAAATCTAAAACCCATCGCTTTTCTAATTAGTTCAATTTCATGTCGCCAGAACTGAGCTAAGATTTCTCTACCATATTCCAGTCTCTCGATAAGAGTCTTTAAAGAGACGTAGTTATTGGTATATCCGCCACTAGTATTCGCGCCGGTCAACGTCGGCGGAATACCTAATCCGGCATAAATACTAGTAAGAACCGGCTGATATTTTTCCGCCCCTAAAAACTTGTAAACCTGAGACTGGCTCTCAGAGAACTTAAGCTCTGGACCCCAGACTAGATCCATGGTGCCGCCCCCAACATTACTCGCCAGAATATCGCGCAACTTATTAATAGCGGCCTTTGTTGGGATAATTTTGTGATCTAGATCACCAACGGTCCAAAGACGAACGTTAGAAATCGCCCCATCAAGGGCTGCCAAATCTGCCAACTTCATCTTTTCAAGCATCATGATGTCATCAAGGATCGCATATATCATGGGATTGGCCCACAACAACCAATCGTCCTTTTTGTAGTGATAAAACCCCACCTTATCCATGTCGAGGGGAATGGTCCTATCGCCACTTGCTATCCTTTGCTGCAAATCTAGGGGTAGCGTTTTGAAGATGGTCTTGTTGGTGGTCGAGCTACTAATTAAAGACTCAGAAGTATACTTAGAAAGGTTGAGCGTAAACTGCGGCTTCCCAATCACCTGACTTCCATAATCCTGAACGTCAACCGCGAGAGGATTCAAAAAATCGTAAGTCCAAGGAATTTCACGTCTCGGAACCTTTAGATCCGTAATCTCTAGGTCGGCACCCCCAGACCTTTTTAACTCTTGTTCCTTTTTATGGTTTAATTTAGCCGTACGCCTCTTAACAATAACATTTCCACAACGGTAAAGATAATTAAGGAATCTCTCAGACCTGTCAATGCCCCCAACCTGAATGAACCATTTTCGATAGAATTTTTCTATAGTTCTATTGGGGTGTACCAGAGTAAGACCCTGTGAAGCAAAGTCGCTCATAAGATCAATAACATTCCGAATAATGCCAACCCTGTCATAAGCCTGCATACTCATCTTTATAATTTTTTTCTGCTTATTAGACACCGATTCGCCGGGACGAAAGTTATCATAATCTTCTCGGAGGAAACCGGTTCTTACAGATCTATTGGGCTCAACATCTATATAACTAGATCTACGTCCGTATGCAACAGAATTCTGGACGCCATCATAAGCCTCTATTGCGTCGGCGGTGAGAGTGTAAGCCTCTTGTTTTTGTGAGTCACTGTCCCATGTTCGGTAAAGTGGTGATTTAGACATTTATATTGTTCTCCGATCAATGGTATTGTGAATGCTATTGTCAATAGTACTATACACAAACTAATACACGTCTTGGACTTTTTCTGTAAACCAAGAGGGTCCGTGATATAATTTGTCATTATTAAGTCTGGAATCATTGTCTATCTTAGCGAAACCGCCAATGGTTTCAAAGCTCGATACACCCCGCTCAAAAGACATACACCTCGCAGACATGTTTGCCATCAGTAATGATGAATAACGATCTTTACGAAGCCTACTCTTCTTTCCGGCTGCAACTTTAACTTCCGGGGTGTCCCATCGCTCCCTACCGGTAGATGTTTGGGTCATGATAATCATGGATAGCTCATCCTTAAGATCCTCAATCTCCATAACACAATCCTCAAGAGTATCATACCTCCTACCGGCCACCTTATCGTGTTCAATAGATAGTCCGATGCTCGCGGCGTCAAAAAACGGAAACAGTAGAATCTTGTCTTCAAAGTCTTTTCTAAGGCCATGGTTTGATTCTGCTAACCAATCAGCTCTTGCGAACTGGCAAAGTTTTAGTATATGTAGTCCAGAGTGGTCGTCTGTGTCTTTAGCTTTATCCTCATCAATTACGGGCCATATCGGAACCTCCCCCTCCGGTATCTTGTCCTTGTCATGTAACGCTTCCATTACGGCAATACCACCACCCTGAGCAT
>DQKQ01000197.1 GCA_015660615.1 Flavobacteriales bacterium | reverse complement strand
CTAATCTCAGCTGAATCAGTGTGATAGCGCCCGAATTGATGCTTATGCTGGGAGATGAGTCTCATAGATCTCATGGCATTAATAAACCACCGATTTGTTTTGGGTTTTTTATCTATTAAACGCCAGCAGTATTTGCCTAATCTTGTGTTCACCACAAATCGATATAGACCACCCATTTTTAAACCATCTGGAGCTAAGACTATAACCTTAGATAATTTATCGGGAAACTTCTCGAATAAGGTAAGCGCAACTCGACTTCCCATTGAATAACCTAAAAGAACAAGGTTCAAGTTTTTTATTGTTGAAAAATTCATAGAAATGAAGTTCTCAATACTCTCTATAAGGATTGAAGGCTCGAGAGCTTCGTCTAAAGGAAGTGGTGGTAATGGAGTACTCTTATCATGATGAAGTAAGCTGATGGAAAGCATTACAGAATCATCCTCAAACAAAGGGCTAAAGTTGAACATTTCCCTTGCATTCCTATCAAATCCATGGAATGCAACCACTATTTCTTGTGAAGGTTTAATATTTTCACCTCCCCTTATCCATCCGCCAAATCGCCACCCCTTGTATTCCCATTCTATAGGTTGTTCACTAATTTCAGGTGGTATCATTATGCAAAGTAATAAACTGTGGAAAAAGTGATGTCATTTTTATAAATAGTTTGATTGAAGTCACTAAAGGATAACGTAAATTTACACCGGTAAAAGTCATCAAAGTCATACTTAACTGGACGTTTTTTAACAAAGAAATTTATTAGAAAGTGACCGGATAAAAAAAAAATGCCTAAAGATTCCAGCATAAAATCGGTACTCATTATAGGCAGCGGCCCTATAGTGATTGGCCAAGCTTGTGAATTTGATTACAGTGGTTCCCAGGCTTCTCGCTCTTTAAGAGAGGAAGGGATTGAAGTGACTCTAATTAATAACAACCCTGCAACCATTATGACTGACCCAGTCATGGCGGATAATGTTTATCTAGAACCTCTAGAGCCTGAATCTATAGTTAAAATTCTGAAGAAGCACAACATTGATGCTGTTCTCCCAACTATGGGAGGCCAAACAGCTCTCAATCTTGCTGTTAAATGTGCAGAAATTGGCATTTGGGAAGAGTTCGGAGTAAAGATAATTGGTGTTGATATCGATGCTATAGAAATTACTGAGAACCGTGAGAAGTTTAGATTGCTAATGGAAAAGATCGACATTCCTATGGCGCCTCAAGCAACTGCGAAAAGTTTTCTAGAGGGAAAGGAAATAGCTCAACAGTTTGGTTATCCACTATGTATCAGAGCTAGTTTTACATTAGGTGGAGCTGGGGCTGCAGTAGTTCATACTAAAGAAAATTTCGAGGACAAGCTTACTACAGGGCTACATAAATCTCCTATTCATGAGGTGATGATTGATAAAGCTTTACTAGGTTGGAAGGAGTTTGAATTAGAACTCTTGCGTGATTCTAACGATAACGTAACTATAGTTTGTTCTATCGAAAACATGGATCCTATGGGTATTCATACAGGTGATTCAATCACTGTTGCTCCCGCCATGACTCTTTCTGATTCGACGTACCAAAGAATGAGAGATATGGCAATCCGTATGATGCGTAGCATAGGGGATTTCTCTGGTGGTTGCAATGTTCAATTTGCAGTTTCAGCTGATGAAAAGGAAGATATTATTGCTATTGAAATTAACCCTAGGGTTTCGAGATCTTCGGCTTTAGCATCTAAAGCAACCGGTTATCCCATCGCAAAACTCGCAGCAAAACTCGCTATTGGATACCACTTAGATGAGTTGAAGAACACCATTACCGGTTCTACCTCGGCGATGTTTGAGCCGACTTTAGATTACGTTGTAGTGAAAATCCCTCGTTGGAATTTCGATAAATTCCCAGGGACAGACAGACAGCTTGGACTCCAAATGAAGTCAGTGGGTGAGGTCATGGCGATAGGACGTTCATTTCAAGAAGCTCTTCAAAAGGCATGTCAATCGCTAGAAATAAAGAGAAATGGCTTAGGCGCTGATGGAAGAGAATTACGTGACCATGATGCTATCATGGAGAGTTTAAATCACCCTTCTTACAACAGGCTTTTCCATATTTATGATGCATTTAAGCTAGGTGTCCCATTTTACAAGATTCACGAATCAACAAATATTGACCCGTGGTTCCTTAGGCAAATTGAGGCTTTGCTAATGCTCGAAAATGATATTGAGCAGTATTCTATAGAGTCTTTGCCTAAACCACTACTCATGGAAGCAAAGCGCAAAGGATATGCTGACAGACAAATTGCTCATCTCTTAAAATGTCTTGAAAGCGAAATCCATGAGAAGCGCAAAAAAGAAAATATAAATCGAGTTTATAAATTAGTAGATACATGTGCAGCTGAATTCCCCGCTGTTACCCCCTACTACTATTCAACATTCGAAGAGTCTGAAAACGAGAGCATTAGTTCTGATAAGAAAAAAGTCATCGTCCTCGGTAGCGGTCCGAATAGAATAGGCCAAGGAATTGAGTTCGATTACTGCTGCGTACATGGGGTTCTTGCCGCAAAGGAGTGTGGTTATGAAACGATAATGATCAATTGCAATCCTGAAACTGTATCAACTGATTTTGACACTGCTGACAAGCTTTATTTCGAGCCAGTTTTTTGGGAACATATTTATGATATTATTTTGCACGAAAACCCCATTGGTGTAATCGTTCAGTTAGGAGGCCAAACAGCACTAAAGCTCGCTGAAAAGTTAGACCGATACAACATACCTATTCTAGGCACATCTTATAAAGCTCTCGACCTAGCTGAGGATAGAGGTAGCTTTTCAGAACTACTTCAAAAAGAGGGTATCCCGTATCCTAAATTTGGAGTCGTTGAAAACGCTGACCAAGCTGTCGATCTTTGTCGTGAGCTTGGTTTCCCCCTTCTTGTACGCCCATCATATGTTTTAGGAGGGCAAAAGATGAAAATCGTAATTAATGAAGAAGATCTAGAAAATCACGTTATAGACATTCTCAAGCACATGCCTGAAAATCAGATCCTTGTAGACCACTTCCTTGAGGGTGCTATTGAGTGTGAGGCAGATGCGATTTGCGATGGTGATCAGGTGAGGATAATCGGTATTATGCAACACATAGAACCAGCGGGGATTCACTCGGGTGACAGTTATGCACTTCTTCCTCCATTTAATTTAGGTGATTTGGTAATACAAAAAATTAAAGATTATACAGAGAGAATTGCTGTAGTCCTTCAGACTAGGGGGCTGATTAACGTACAGTTTGCAGTTAAAGACGATGAGGTTTACATTATTGAAGCAAATCCCCGCGCATCTCGAACAGTACCATTTATTTCTAAAGCATATGGAGTTCCGTATGTAAACCAAGCGACTAAGGTTATGCTTGGAGAAGCTAAGCTTAAAGATTTGCCACATTCGCCTAAACTTGAAGGGTATGCAGTTAAAATACCTGTTTTTAGTTATGAAAAATTCCCTGATGTAAATAAGGAGTTAGGACCCGAGATGAAATCTACTGGTGAGGGCATTCGTTTTATACAAGACTTACGCGATCCTTTTTTTAGGAAGATTTACTCTGAACGCAACTTATATTTGAGCAAGTAATAACAACCAGTTCTGATGTTAAAGAGTCTATTGTATATTGTTGTGTTTTGGTTTGTTTGGCGTTGGCTAGATAGGTTGTTTGGCAGAAAAGGTTGGAGAGCAAATCGCAGAGACAGTCAGCGGGAAAAACCAAATCAAGGTAGTCAAGCAAGCAATAAAAAGCCCAATGACGATAGAATAGGTGATTATGTGGAGTTTGAGGAGGTCGAAGAATAATACTTATCTCCTACTTGTTATCTTGCTCCCATGCATAAAATTATTCCTCACGCGATAGCGGTTTTTCTTCTTTTTTGCATCTCTGCAGCCTTTTATTCTCCTGCATTTTTAAAAGGGGAAAGAATGCTTCAGGGAGACACGGTTAACTTTAAAGGGATGTCTCACGAGGCAATAAGTTATAGTGAAATTTCTGAATCTAAAGAACTCCCGTCTTGGACAGACAGCATGTTTTCAGGAATGCCCACAACCCAAATAACGGGTAGTGGATTAACCTCATTACCGAAAATCATTTGGCTTTTCTTGAAGCTGTTTATGTCGCCTGAGATTATGACTTTATTTATGGCGATGCTCGCAGGCTATGTGCTTGCTCTTTGTCTTAAAGCCCCTCCTTGGATTGCGTTTATTGTAGGAGCAACCTATGGTCTAGCTTCTGTAAACATTCTCTATCTATCAGCGGGTCACGCTACTAAGGTTAGGGCGATTTCTGTAATGCCAGGAGTTTTAGGTGGTGTAGTTGCTGCGTTTAGAGGGAGACGAGCTTTAGGCGTAGGGGTTTTCTCTTTATTCCTTGCAATTCACTTATTTGCAAACCACCTTCAGATGACTTATTACCTACTATTTCTAATAGCTTTTGTAGGTGTCTCTGAATTTATATTGTTGTCGTACAAGAGTGAGATAAAGCAAGCTCTTAAAACGTCTTTCATACTTTTAGTTGGTGGATTTTTTGCGATCCTTCCACAATCGGCAGAACTCGCATTAACTCAAAACTACTCTCATCATACAACACGAGGAGAAACTGTCTTAACGAATTATTCAGGCGATCAAGACGAACTGGAGTCTGGATTGTCAGAAGATTATATTCTTGAATATAGTATGTCTCGTGGTGAGTGGTTGTCTATGATGATCCCGGATATCAAAGGAGGAGGTGACCAATTGTATTGGGGAGAGCAGAGATTTAGCGGGGGAGCTTTTTACTTTGGTGCAATTGCTTTTGCTTTAATGCTTGCATTCTTCTTTGTGGGTCGTGACCCGCTAAGATTTCCACTTATGCTCATTACTATTCTTGCTATTATTCTGTCTTGGCGAGAAACTTCTGCCTTGTCAGACTTCTTTTTAAACCACGTACCACTTTTTAATAAATTTCGCGATACTAAAATGATGCTTGTAATCGTCCAGGTAGCTGTTGCAGCTGGAGGAGCTTTGGCCTTAAAAGAAATTTGGGAAGATGCTTCAAATGGAAAATGGAAGCCATGGGTGTTTTCTCTTTTAGGAATTTCGGCTGGTTTATTTATTTTCTATATATCTCCGACAACCTTTTTTGATTTCACTTCAAGTATAAGACCAGACCAAGCTTTAATCCAACTGGGGAAACAGAGTGTTACACAACTGCGCATTGAAATATTTCAATCTGATGTTCTACGGTCTCTTAGTTTAATATCTGTTGCGGCAGCTGCAATTTTCATGATACTAAAAGGTATTTTAGACAAGAGAATAGTTATTTCAATACTAGCAGTTATAATGATTTCTGAGTTGGCTTTAGTAGATAAGAGATATAATATAAAATGGGTTGATTCATTCGAAGCCCTTTATCCATTTGAGCCTAATGCAGCTGACCTTGCAATTCTTGAAATAGAATCTAAAGATTTGCAAGGTTTCCCCGAATTGGAAGCAAAGCATATTGCTATTGCTGAGGAGAAACTTGGACATAAACTCTCAAGGCGTCATGTCAAAGCTAGCTTAGCGGCTTCTTTTAATGCGCTTAACTCTTTGACACATTATAGAGTCCTTGATTGGGGAAACCCATTTAATGATGCTCGCACATCGTATTTCCACAAATCTGTAGGCGGATATCATGGAGCTAAACTCCGCAGATATCAAGATTTCATAGATAGGGTGCTTGTTCCAGAAAGAAGTGAATTTGCTTCTATTGCTAGCACTTCAGGTGTGGGTTTAGCAATGTCGAGTCTTAGGGCATTGACGATGCTTAATACAAAGTATATAGTCCTTCCAGGTGCAGAAACTCCATTGCTTCTTCCCGGCGCACTTGGACCTGCTTGGGTGACAAATAAGATTACTTGGGTAGATACTCCAGAATCTGAAATTGAGAGTATTCGAAATGTAGATCTTGCATCAACCGCAATTGTTAGTAGAGAGTTTGAATCTATAATATCTTATGAATCATCTGATACTACAGGGAGTTCAAATGTCACATTATTGAAATATCACCCAGAAGGTTCAGTTTATAAAACTCAATCCGATGAAGCGGGTATAATGGTGTTAAGTGAAGTTTGGTATGGAGAGGGATGGACTGCATATATTGACGGTGTGGAGACTCCACTTTTCAGAGCAAATTATATTTTACGAGCTATAGAACTCCCAAGGGGGGACCATACGGTTGAATTAAAATTTGAATTACCAGGAAGAAATTTAGCTGGTTTAGTTAATGGATTCGGTAGTTTATTACTCTTATTATTTTTACTTGGCACAATGTTCTATGCAGTTAAAAATGATTAGAGCATCACATTTAGAAGATTGGGGCGATGAGGATTGGCACAAATGGGATGAGTTTCTTAAGTTAAAAACCCCAAGCGCTTTTCTCGATTCTAGATCTGTTAAAGCGGCACTCTGTGTAGAAAACAGATCTTTAACGGCTGTGTGTTGGTTTAATGATAATGAAGATGTGAAGGGAATTGCAATTATCGAAGATACTGTTGCAACTAGTCAATCAAGAGGTCAATTCCTCAAAGCTGACAAGCCTTTTTTTAAATTAGCCCAAACTTTTCTCTATAGAAATGAAGGCATTTTTAGGTTAAATATTCGCGTAATGGGGTCTGTTCTCTCAAGCGGAGATCACGCTTATAGATTTGATGAAAATGTATCCGAATTAGATAGGCAAGCTCTTATTAAAGAAGCTCTTGACTTTAAAGTAGGTAAAGAAGGCTCGAACTCTATCCCCCGTACTTTTATGGTAAAAGACCACTATTCAAATGTGCCATGGAGCAAACGTATTTCAGGAAAATCTTTTTGGGATAAGAAGTGGATTGATATTGAGTTTGACCCTGTAATGGAGATTGATTTAAATCCTGAATGGAAGACTTTAGATGAATATAGCTCAGCACTTAGGAAAAAATCTAGAGCTAAACTAAGACGAATTGATAAAGATTCATCTGCTTTAGTTTTGCGAGAATTAAGTTATGAGGAAGTTGTAGAAAATGCGGATAAACTTATCGCTCTGTACTCTATGGTATACGGAAGAGCTGGTTTTAAGCTTGGAATGCTATACAAAGAGGACCTTGTTTTTCTCAAAAAATATTGGAAAGATGATTTTCCTGTAATCGGTTATTACTTTGACAATGAACTCGTAGGGTTTCAATGTGGAATTGTTACAGATTACTCTGTTGAAGCATTTTTCGTGGGCTTTAACCTAAATGAGAACAAAACCCACTCGATTTATCAGCGGATGTTGATAGAGTTTATTAAGCAAGGTATTGCTCGAGGTGTGATGAAAATATCTTTAGGAAGGACAGCTCTTGATATAAAATCGTCATTAGGCGCTTGCCCCAAACGACTTGTTTGTCATATGAAGGTTAACAATAGACCTATCATCCATAGCCTTATGAGAGCTGTGGCAAGTTCTTCTTCTCCTAAAATACCTAAACTTAAAAGAGCTTGGGATGATGAATTAACATCACCACTAAGTATATCTTCGCGCTCTTAATAAAACCAATGATTAGATTTGAGTATGACACTTTCTGAAAAAAAGAAAAAAGAACATATTATTGAATATATTTTGTTTTTATGGCAAATAGAAGATTTAATACGAGCTTCAAATTTTACTCCTGAAATTCTCGAACATTGGGCTGATGAAACTGCTCATAGAGAAGATACTAACCCTGATAAAGAAAAAGATTGGATAGTCAGTATAGCTAAGGAAATGAGAGCGCAAGGGAAAGAAGAGTCGGGTCATGTATCTACGGTCAATGAACCTGTAGTTGAGTTAGCTCATTTACATGAAATGCTGCTAGGGCCATTAGATGATTTGAGGTATAAGGAAGCTTTTGAAGCAGCAGATCCAATGCTTCATGATCTAGTAGCTAAGCAAAAAGAAGATGTAAGTCACCCTGTAGAGCAGATGCTTATAGGGCTTTATGGCTGGTTATTGTTAAGGATGAAAAAACAATCAATTTCACCAGAAACAGAATCTGGATTTGTAGCTCTGCGAAATTGGGCTAATGAGCTTGCAAAAGGCCATTTGAGGGTTTATTATAATGAATAAACTGTCATTATTTAGTTGTTGAGAACTCAATCTAAGTTATGTAAAAAAAGGAAAACTATTTCCGATTTTGCACTATGTCTTCAAGTGTTTTATATGCAGATACTCTAAGCTGGAAAGCGGAAATAATTGACCCATCAACTATTGAGGGGGTAAATAGATTTTCAGAACTAAAACATGACGGCTCTATACAGACGGTTAGTGACACACTTGAAAATCAAGTTGCTGAATTAGCTATCATCCGTAACCCTGTGTTAAAGCAAGATCCAGCAGGCCTTGCTAAGGCTATAGGTGAGATTCTAGTAGGAAAAGATTGGAATACGTACGGATGTTGGGTTGTATATCATTGGATTGGATCTGCTGTAAGACTTCTTCCCGAGGATGAGTTTGTGGAAGTTAGAACAAATAGAAATAAGAACAGAATTACTAGAGAGGAGCAAGAAGGTTTAGCGTTAAAGACTGTAGGAATAGTAGGCCTTTCAGTAGGTCAGGCAGCCGCTTTTACCATAGCGATGGAGAGGTCCGCTGGAACTATCGTTCTTGCTGATTTCGATGAATTAGAGTTGTCAAACTTGAATAGAATAAGAGCAGGTGTTCACGAATTGGGTATGCCTAAGTGGATAGTAGCTGCAAGAGCTATTTCGGAAGTAGACCCCTTCATAAACATTGAAGTTTTTCCAAAAGGAGTTACTGAGAAGAACATTAGTTCTTTTATAGAAAAATGTAATGTTGTGATTGATGCATGTGATGGACTTGCTGCAAAAGCGTTGATACGCTTAGAAGCTATGGAGAGAAAGATACCTGTTATAATGGATACAAGTGATAGAGGCATGTTGGATATAGAGAGATATGATATCTTAACTCAAGATGATGGATTTCTTCATGGTAGAATAGATTATGAAACAATGGTTTCTTTAAAATCTAGAGAAACATGGACTCCTGAAACGCTTAATTTATTTGTAGATTTTGCTTCTGCTTCCGAAAAAGGAAGAGAGAGCTTAGCTTTAATGGGAACTAAACTTGTTGGTTGGCCTCAGTTACACTCTGACGTAGCATCGGGTGGTGCTTTTGCTGCCGAATCATGTCGCCGTTTGATGCTAGGCGAGAATTTACCTGATATACGATTATACATTGAACTCGATGAGCAGTTATCTATCCAAGACTCTAACTTCTAAACTCAGAGAATCAAAACCTATTGATGAAGTTGTCCTTAAAATCTTAAGGGCTTCTGAGGACGTGGTACTTTGTCAAGCTATGGTTGAAGGCCATAAGCGTGTACTTCATGCTTATGGTATAAAAAATATTTCATCATTTAATACTGATTGGATGGGTAGAGATGATGTAATATTAATAGTTGCCATGTCAGCTGATGGAAATAAAATATTAGCTGGTACACGGCTTCAATCAGGTGATAAGCCAGAAGATCTTCCTTTGTATCAAGCTGTAGGGCATATGGATGAAGGGTTAAAACCATGGCTTGCTAATTTATTGAAAGATCGCACGATGGAGCTTAATGGTATGTGGAATTCTATTGAATTAGCAGGTATGGGACTTGGAGTAGAGTGGATGGTACAATCTGCCATGGCCTCAATGTCAACTTTGGATTTAAGGAACATACTTGCACTTACGTCCCCTGTTACAAGGAAAATGAGAGATAAAATGGGGTGGAGTATTAAAGATCAGTTCGGTGATGATGGATATTTTAAATATCCGAATGATAAATTACTAGCAAGCATTGAGCAATTTATTTTCCCAGATGACCTTCCTAAATCGCAAAAGGAGGTGAGAGTATTTTTGGATGAGCTGTGGGCAGATCCGTCAGGTTATGTTATGAATATTAAAGGCCCTAAAGGAAAGTTGAAAGTTCGTTTTAACATTTCTGTATGATTTCAATAATCAGACAGTTTCATTTCATTATTATTGTTTTCTCAATAATAGCTTTTTCCAACAATGCATTTTCTCAAAAATACTTAGGTTTAGAAATAGAGCTTTTAGAATTAACCGATGCGAATGTAACGGCCTTAACGCCTAATGAATTATTTGATGATGTTTGGGTTAAGCCCAATGTTAGTGTTCCTAATTTAGGAAACTCAAACACTTGGATTTGGGCTCGGTTAAACCTCGACCCTGTTAAGGACGCCGGTTTACACGTTGAGATTGCCTACGCCACGATTGATTCTTTACAGGTATTTATGGTTTGTGATGGGGTCACAATATCCGATCAACTTGTCGGTGTAAATAATACAAATAATCGCAATAGGTTAAATATTGGGAATTATCCATCGTTCCTCATCCCTTCTATTGACTGTTCTAATCTCACTTGTTATATAAGAGCTTGGAGTGGGAAACAACTTCTTTTACCTGTACGAATAGTAAGCTCAGAAAAAATCCTATCAGATGGTCATGTTCGGGATGTTTTATTTGCTATTTACTTAGGCATAGTTATGTCCCTCCTTTTGTATAATCTATTTTTATTCTTTAGTGTTAAGGATAAGAACTATCTACACTACGTGTTGTTTATTATCGCTATCGGAGGAACTCAACTCGTTCTTAATGGTTATGACAGGGTTTTTCATTTGGTATCAATACCGTGGATATCACTTCGGATGACACATATTTTTGGAATATTAGGTGGCGTCTTAACAATATTATTCTCCCGCAATTTTTTACACTTAAAGAAAAATGCGCCTTTCTACGATAAGCTTTTTGGATTGTTATACATACCATATTTTGTAGCTACACTTTTGTTGGTTTTAGGTTTTTACAATACCTCTTATGATTTAATTAACTTTTCAGCTCTTTCAATAATTATATTAATTCCTGCATCCATTAAAGTTTGGAGGAGCGGAGATGTTTCTGCAGGATATTTTCTTGTAGGATGGTCGGTTTTTATTATAGCAGTAGTGATTTTTGCATTGAAGGACTTTGGCATAATACCGTATAATGAAGCTACTATTTATGCTCTTCCTATGGGTAGTGCTATTGAGCTTGTTGTTCTTTCTTTAGCCTTAGGCTCAAGAATTAACCAACTTAAGAAAGACAGTGAACTCGCAAAAGAAAAAGAATTAAATACTTCACTTTTAAATGAGAAGATTCAACGAGAACAAAATGTTAAACTTGAACAGAATGTAGAGGAACGAACAAGTGAATTAACAAAAACCAACGCTTCATTATCTGAAACACTTCAAAATTTACGTTCTACACAAGAGCAGTTGATACAGTCTGAAAAACTTGCTTCTATCGGTCAGCTTACTGCTGGAATTGCTCATGAGTTAAACAATCCTATTAACTATGTTTCTTCAAGTGCTGTTTCATTAAAGCGAGATTTTATAGATGTTAAAGAAATTCTTTCATTGATTGTTAACCTTGACCCTAATAGTGAATCTCTAAAAGAATCTATTGAATCTGTTAAAAGTAAATTATTAGAATTAGACATTTCTTTTACAGTCAGTGAAATTGATGAACTACTTGAAGGTGTTGAGGATGGAGCCCAAAGAACTGCTGAGATTGTAAGAGGTTTGAGAATATTTTCAAGAATGGATGGCAATCAGGAAATTAAAGCAAATATTAACGAGCTTCTATCTTCTACATTAATTATCTTAAGAAGCAATCTTAAACATGTAGTTGATGTTGATGTTGATTTATCTGAAAATCTCCCCGACATTAATTGTCAACCAGGTAAGTTGAATCAGGTATTCATGAATATTATTACGAATGCTGCTCATGCAACTACTGATACTGACTTAAAAAGATCCGAGAGATCAGTAAAGGTTAGTACTCGAGTTGTTACGACTGATAATGTTGAGGTTATTCAGGTTGAAATATCTGACAATGGAGTTGGAATGTCTAAGGAAACTCAAGCTCAAATTTTCATTCCATTTTTCACTACAAAAGAAGTTGGTAAAGGAACGGGGTTAGGTCTAAGCATAGTTCAAGGGATCCTGGAAGATCACGATGCTAAGGTAGAAATTTCATCTACGATGGGGGAGGGTACGATTTTCATCCTTAGCTTTCCAACATGATAAATGTCTTATATTTAGATGATGAAGAGCACAACCTAACTTCATTTAGGGCTGCTTTCAGAAGAGACTTCACGGTATTTGTAACTACTGAACCATCTGAAGCACTCTCAATTCTTAAAGATCATCCTATTGAAGTCGTTATTTCAGACCAAAAGATGCCATCTATAAGCGGTGTGGAATTTTTTGAGCTAATCATGCCCGATTATCCAAATCCTGTTAGAATGTTGCTGACGGGTCATGCCGATATTGACGCAGTTATTGATGCGATAAATAAAGGTCGCATTTATAAGTACATCAGCAAGCCTTGGAATGAAGCAGAACTTCGCAAGCTGGTCGAGGAAGCTAGTTACCTTTATAAAACAAGAACAGAGTCTGAAGCTCAAGCTACAGATTACAGCATAAAACTTTATTCTTCCCAAGAAAAGTTAGCCGTTTTATCTAAAGATTTAGCATCTTGCGATGAGCTATCTGTAGATTCGCGAAAGGCTTATTCTCAAAGAATTGACGAACTAATAGAAATGTTAGAGGTTCCGAAAATGCTTTGAGAACCTACGTTCAACGTCACGTTTACAAGTATTTAAAATCCTCGTCAGACTTTATTTTGAGAAGTGTCTCATAAATAAGTTTGATACAACTTTCAACATCGTCTTTATGCACCATCTCAACTGTTGTATGCATATAACGTAGAGGTAATGAAATTAGAGCACTCGGAACTCCACAATTAGAATATGCAAAAGCATCAGTGTCAGTCCCTGTTGTTCTTGATGCGGCCATTCTCTGAAAGTCAATTTTATTTTCTTTCGCTGTGTCAATGATGCGCTTTAGAAGATTATTCTGAACAGCTGGCCCGTATGTCACAGCTGGCCCTTTGCCCGCTGCTGTATCACCCTGCTCAATTTTATTCAACATTGGAGTATGAGTACAGTGGCATACATCTGTCACAATAGCAACATCTGGCTTGATGCGCTCAGCAATCATTTGGGCTCCCCTAAGACCTATCTCTTCCTGAACAGAATTTGTAATATATAGACCAAATGGCAACTTAACCTTATTTTCTTTCAGCATCCTCGCAACCTCAGCAATCATAAATCCACCAGCACGATTATCTAGCGCCCGCCCGACATACCACTTCTTATTTAAGATCATGAATTCGTCTGGGTAAGTAACTACGCAACCAACGTGAATCCCCATTTTCTCCACTTCCTTCGCGTCCTTTGCTCCCACGTCTAGAAATATATTCTTTACTTTCGGAGTCTCTTCTTTGCCTGGCTTTCTAGTGTGAATAGCAGGCCAACCAAAGAGTCCGATCACAGGTCCGTTATCTGTATGAATCACCACTCTTTTAGAAGGTGCAATCTGATGGTCGCTACCTCCATTTCTTCTCAGATAAATAAACCCTTGTGGGTTTATGTAGTGTACGAACCAACTTATCTCATCTGCATGAGCCTCGATTACAACCTTGTATTTCGCCTTAGGATTAATGACTCCAACCACTGAGCCGTAGCTGTCAACAAAATGCTCATCGATGTATGGCTTGAGATAATTTAACCATATTTTTTGTCCTTCAGCCTCAAATCCAGTTGGTGAAGGGTTATTTAAATACTTCTCGAGGAACTTCTCCGACTTTTTTGTGATAATTTTTTGCTTCTTTGCCATGATGTAAAAATAGGACTATATTGATAATAAAAATAAGTTTTACTCAAGAGTAAGAAATACTAGAAGCAATATTCGTTTTTCTCTAAGCAAGCTACAGCAACTCTTCGTCTTGCTTCTTTACAATTGAATGGCTCTACTTTTGTGAAACGCTTCATCCCTATCATCATCATCTTCAGCTCGTCACCTTCAGCAAATCCTACTAGAGCATCTTTTCCTGCAACGTTAATCTTATCTGCTACAGTATAGACATAGGTCTGCATAGCGTCAAGAGCTAGTGCAGCGGCTTCTTCTCCTTTTGCATTGTGTATCTTTTGGACTCTAAGAACAGTAGATTCAGCACAATACGTCCAGTTCATCATGTCTGCTATGCTCATCAAGATTTCTTGTTCTTTAGCAAGGGTCATCATAAGCTTCTGAGCTGCAGAACCAGCAACCATTAGTACCGCCTTTTTGAAGTTCTTTATGTACGCAAGGTGACGTTCGTATACGTTGGATGATGGAGGAGAGAAATCAGGAATTCCTGTCAACTCGTTCGCCACTTCCATAGCTGGTCCCATAAGATCCATTTCTCCTTTCATAGCCTTCTTGAGAATCATGTCTACAGTGAGCATGCGGTTAATCTCATTCGTCCCTTCGAAAATTCGGTTTATTCTCGCATCGCGGTAAGCTCTCTCGACTTGTGTTTCCATGCTGTACCCCATACCACCATGAATTTGGACTGCCTCATCTACAACGTAGTCTGCAACTTCAGAACAAACCACCTTCATCATAGCACACTCAGGTGCGAAAGAAGCAATCCCTTTCAAGGTAGCCTCCCCGTGGTCTACTCCGTCAGCTTCCAATGCTGCTATGGCATCATCGATATTCTGTGTAGCTCTATATACAGCTGCCTCAGAAGCAAAAGTTGCGATAGCCATCTCGCCAATTTTATGACGAATAGCACCATACTTAGAAATAGGACGTCCGAACTGCTCTCTTTCGTTAGCGTACTTTGAAGATATCGCTATACCTTCTTTACACGATCCGATAACCACTCCTCCAAGTTTAATACGCCCTATATTTAATATGTTTACAGCGATTTTAAATCCTTTGCCTCTCTCATAAAGAAGATTCTCAACAGGAACTTTAACGTCGTTAAAGAAAACCTGACGTGTACTAGATCCCTTAATCCCCATCTTTCTCTCTTCTGGGTTCATTGTGATTCCTTCGTACTCCTTTTCAATAATGAAAGCACTTAGGTTTTCGTCGTCATCTATTTTTGCAAACACGATGAATATATCTGCGAATCCAGCATTAGTGATCCACATTTTTTGGCCGTTAAGGTTATAATGCTTACCGTCGTCGGTTAATATTGCACGAGATTTTGCGCTATTTGCATCAGATCCTGAGCTGGGCTCAGTAAGACAATATGCACCTTTTATCTTTCCTGTTGCGAGTCCAGGGATGTACTTTTTTTTCTGGTTTTCGTTTCCGTAGTATAGAATAGGAAGCGTCGCAATACCAGTGTGTGCACTATAACTAACAGCAAAAGAGTGGCCACCACCAGTTCCTTCTGTGATTATCATAGATGTCTTGAAGTCCATCCCCATACCACCTAGTGATTCGGGAATTGAACTACATAATAAACCTAGCTCTCCTGCTTCTTCAAGTAGTTGAGACATAAGTCCTTCCTCTTGGGCATCGATAGCGTCGAAGTTGGGCCTAACTCTTGAATTAATGAAATCCATTGTAGTTTGTTTCATCATCAGATGCTCCTCCGTCCACTCTTCTGGTGTGAAAATCTCATCACAGCTCACATCACGAATAATAAACTCTCCGCCTGTAATCGGTTTTTCAGTATTTTTTATTTCGTCGCTCATAATAATTTATTTCAAGTATTCAAATACCCCCGCAGCTCCTTGCCCGGTTCCTACACACATGGTTACAATTCCATGCTTTCCCTCTCGAAGTTTCAACTCATCTAAGAGCTGGATTGTAAGTTTTGATCCAGTACAACCGAGTGGATGGCCTAGAGCTATCGCCCCCCCATTCACGTTTACCATCGCCGGGTCTAGTCCTAGCTCACGAGTAACAGCTACACTTTGTGAAGCGAAAGCCTCGTTAAGCTCATATAAGTCAATGTCTCCAGGCTTAAGTCCAGCTCGCTCTAGTACTTTAGGTACTGCGTGAATAGGTCCCATTCCCATAATTCTCGGCTCTAGGCCACTTACGTGATAAGCCTTAAGTCTTGCAATAGGTTCTACATTGAGTTCTTTAAGCATCTTCTCACTGACAACTAAAACGAATGCCGCTCCATCAGATGTTTGAGAACTGTTCCCAGCAGTCACTGATCCACCTTGAGCGAATACTGCTCTTAGTTTTGCCAATGCTTCTGATGTTGTTCCTCTTCTAACTCCCTCGTCCGTATCAACAACTGTACTTCGAGTATCTGGGCGCTCGTCTTTATCTAGATATGTTTCTTCAACTGTAATAGGTGCAATCCCAGTAGCAAACCTACCTGCGTCAATCGCTGCTGCAGCGCGCATATGACTTTCCACAGCGAATGTATCTTGATCTGCACGACTGATGTTGTACTCATTTGCAACGGCTTCAGCTGTAAGCCCCATTCCCCAATACCACTCTGGGTTGTCTTTTGCAACTTTAGAGTTAGGAACTAATCTCCAACCCCCGAAAGGAATCGGGGACATCGTTTCAATGCCTCCTGCAAGAATGCAATCAGCCATTCCAGCGTGAATTTTCGCAGAAGCAATAGCAATTGATTCTAATCCAGAAGCACAATACCGGTTGATTGTCATTCCTGGAACTTTCTCAGTATCTAATCCCATTAATGAAACCATTCTTCCAATATTGAGTCCTTGCTCAGCTTCTGGGGTTGCATTTCCTACAATGACATCGTCAATTCTCTCTTTGTCAAGTTGAGGAAAGTCATTCATTAGATGGCGAATTACTTGCTCACCTAAATCGTCAGGTCTCATAAAGCGAAAAACGCCTTTTCCTGATCTACCTACCGCAGAGCGGTAACCTCCAATTATATATGCGTCCATAATCGTTTAGTTTCTTAAGATTTTACCTTTCTGAATAAGGGACTGCATGCGCTCGAGAGTTTTCCTCTCAGTACAAAGCTCCACAAATGCCCTTCTTTCTAGACCTAATAAATACTGTTCACTCACTTCCTGCTTAGCGGTAAGATCTCCACCACACATTACTCTTCCGAGTTTTTCGCTAATAAGCTTATCGTGCTCTGAGATATACTTCCCGGCTGCCATCGAGTTTGCCCCTGCATATACAATTCCCATTCCTTCAGAACCGAGAACAGTAATGTCCTTACGTTCTATAGGTTTCGTGTAGCCAGAATCTGCTAGCTGAATTGCTGATGCTTTAGCCATTGCAAGTTGATCACGACGGTTTACACAAACCTCATCAACACCCTCCACAAGATATCCCAGTTCAAATGCCTCGTATGCTGAAGTTGCAACTTTAGCTTGCCCTATAGTAAGGAAGCTATCTCTCATTGCATTAATTCTAATATCTCCGTCCTTAAATGAGTCAGATAGTCTTAATACGAATTCCTTTGTCCCTCCACCTGCTGGGATTACTCCTATTCCGAACTCTACAAGGCCCATGTATGTTTCAGCGTGTGCAATAACTTTATCGGCGTGCAAGCAAAGTTCACAACCTCCGCCAAGAGCCATATTGTGAGGCGCTGCTACTACTGGAATCCCCGAGTAACGCATTCTCATCATAGTGTCTTGGAAGTACTTGACTGCCGCGTCGAGTTCCTCCCATTCTTGCTCCACAGCCAGCATGAAGATCATCCCTACGTTAGCTCCGGCACTAAAATTACCCCCGTTGTTGCTAACCACCACTCCTTTGTACCCCTCTTCCGCTAGGTCTATGACCTTGTTGAGACCCTGCAGCACTTCCCCACCGATTGAGTTCATCTTGGTGTGGAATTCGATATTTAGAATTCCGTCCCCTATGTCCTTAATTGTTGTTCCGCTATTAGACCAAACTACCTTATCGTCACCCACATACTCTAGATTCACCCTACCATCCTGGCCTGGTATAACCTTATAGGTTTTACTCACCGGATCATAACATTCTCTAGTACTATTAACGACTCTATAAAATGAGTCATGACCAGCTTCGAGCATTTCGCCCACCCAATCCGCAACGTTATGCCCACGCTCTTTCGCAATTTCATTAGCCTCCTTAATTCCAATCGCATCCCAGCTCTCGAAAGCACCTAACTCCCAACCAAATCCAGCTCTAAGCGCATCGTCTATTCTATATATTTCATCGCTAATCTCAGGGATGCGATAACTCACATACGAGAACACATCGGTAAAAATTTTGCGATAGAAGTCCCCGGCTTCGTCTTTACCATTGAAAAGCAGCTTGGTCCTAGGCTTAAGATCGTCGACCTGTTTTGCCGCCTCTAGCGTTGCGTACTTTATTTTCTCTTGATCTCTATACTCAAGAGTTTTAAGGTCGAGGACTTGAATGTTACGCTTTCCTTTCGCGTCCTTAGTCTTCTTATAGAATCCCTGACCTGACTTGCTTCCTAACCAGTTATTATCTACTAAGTGCTGAACGTATCCAGGAATTTTAAAGGACTCAGATCTTTCGTCATTAGGGCAATTAGATGCTACTCCATTAGCGACGTGTACTAGCGTATCTAATCCGACAACGTCACAAGTCCTAAATGTCGCACTCTTAGGTCTCCCCATAGCTGGGCCGGTTAGTTTATCAACTTTCTCAATTGAAAGCCCCATATCTTCTACTGTGTGGAAAAGAGCTTGGATTGCAAATACTCCGACCCTGTTTGCAATAAACGCTGGAGTGTCCTTACATAGAACGCTCTGTTTACCGAGTACGGACTCTCCATATCCCATAAAGAAATCTATAACCCTCAGATCTGTTTTAGGTCCAGGAATTATTTCTAGGAGTTGTAAATAACGAGGAGGATTAAAGAAGTGCGTTCCACAAAAATGCTTTTGGAAATCTTCAGAACGACCTTCACTTAATTGAGAAATAGGAATACCACTTGTATTTGAAGTAATAAGAGTTCCTGGCTTGCGATATTTTTCTACACGCTCAAAAAGCTGTTGTTTAATATCTAACCTTTCTACAATAACTTCTATAATCCAATCACATTCTGCAATTCGAATAAGGTCATCGTCAAAATTCCCACATTCAATACGCTTAACAAACCTTTTTGAATAGAGGGGAGCAGGTTTTGATTTCAGAGAAGCTTTCAAAGCTCCTTCTGCTGGGCTATTTCTTGGGCCTTCTTTTGAGGGCAGGTCGAGGAGTAGAACCTCTGACCCTGTTTGTGCTAAGTGGCAGGCAATAGCCGACCCCATAACTCCAGATCCCAGGACTGCAACCCGACGAATTTGATGTGTTTTAATAGGTGTGCTCATTTTTTAATGGCATTAGATGTTCTGGGTCTTCTAGAATAGAGTTTAATCGTTGAAGACCTTCGTTTAGTTCTTTTAATGTTTCTGAGCCAAGCATTGCGGCTAGGCGTTTGTTAATTCCCACAACAAGATCTCTTGCTTGGCGGCGAGAGTCAACTCCAAGTGGAGTAAGGAATACTCGGACGGATCTTCCATCATTTGGATCAGGGCGACGTTCTATAAGCCCCTTATCTTCCATTCCTTTAAGTGTACGAGATAGTGAGGTGGGTTCCATTCCCATTCTCGGTCCTAGCTTAGTGCTTGGTGTTCCTTCACGTTCAATACTTAAAAGTGCATAGCCTACAGACAAAGTGATCCCTCTTCTCTCCGCTTCAGCAGAGTAAAGGCGAGCGAGCTTAGCCCAACTCCACCTTAAATTAAAATCTATAGTCTCTTGTGTAGCCATTATTTGCGCATAAGTTACAATAAACTTCCTATGCATGCATAATAAATTTACATATAATTTAAATAACTCTATTAAGTTGATATTTATCTTAACCATATTTCGGTTAAATAGGAATTGATTGTTACGGCTTTGTTCACCGATATTTAAATCATGTAATTGATTAAGATTAAATCGGAAAATTTCATATTACTTTACATTCTTGATATTCATAGACTTTTTGTGTACATTACAAAATGTTTAAAAAGCAACAAGCATTCATATTTATTTTTCTTTTAACTACTGTTGTTTCTTTAGCCCAAACATCTTCTTGTCTAGACATCCTTCCTAATCCAGACGCTGGTAATTCTGCTTTTTCTGAATTCGATAGATATATAAACGTTTTAGGAACTATTAAGTTTTATGCAGAACCTGGAGTAAGCGATGCTCAACTTCTTCACGCAGCTTCTATAGGAGCTGAACTTTTAGATAATGATGAAAATGGGGTAGTAGATGATATAGATTTAGCTGAGCAGTTAATTAGTATTAACGCTGTCATGCCACTATTTTCTGAAGATGGATCCCTTGCTGAAAATGCTATGATGGATAATTGGGATGATTCATTCTGCGTTTCAGCAGTCTTATACTCTCAAGAAATATCTCCATGGGCTCCAGTTGATTGGTTTGAAGATGCTTGCTTAGAAGAAATTTTACATCTCATAAATGTATGTGGTCATGTTGAACTTTACCCAATCATTTTCGCTATTGAAACTCCTGGTGCATCACAACTTTGTCAAGCTATGGATATTGCTCGAGGCGGACAATTTTTAGGAGTGCCAGGATCTTATCCCGAAGGTGCTTGGTACCACTATAATGACGTTACGTGTGATTATCAATGTATGGCTATTGAGTATTTATATTGGTGCATTGCAACAGATATGGGGGTGCTAAATACTCCAGAAATATGTGCTGCAATTGAAGAGGAGTGGGAACCTTGCTCTCCTGAACTTTTTGAAACCATTGATGTAATGATGCATAGTATAGTAAATAACGCTGCTTATAAATTGCCCCAACTTGCTCCCAACGGAATTTACTGCCCTACGAATGATGTTCCTCAAGTTATAATGAGTGATCCAGAGGTGTTTCCGAATCCTTCTAATGGAAGATTAATCATTCAACTTAACTCACTTACAAATAAGGTGAGTAGTGTGATGATTTCTGATTACTCTGGAAGAGCAGTGATGTCACACAATGTAAATGTGTTTTCACCAATGTTGGCTTTAGATTTGCCTGAAGCTGGAGGCTATTACATCATGACTTTTTTGTCAAATAGTGGTGAGTATCTTTACACCACAAATTTAATTATAGAGTAACATGGAACTTCAATTTAATCCTCGTATTGGTTTTGGCCCTCGTCTGGGAGCTGCAATCCTTGACGTAATATTGGGAGGCTTGTTCGCTAGTGGCTTTGGTGTTTTTCTTGCTTTTTTAGGTCTTGGAGCTGGTGGTGTTTTAGGATTGGCGATAGATGAGCAAGCTGAGCTAGAAACTTCTCTCGAAGCTATTGGTGTAGGTGCTGGAATAGGAGCCGTGATGGGTATGCTTGGTGGAGTAATAATCGGGTATTTTATATACTCTATTATAGAAGCTATTACTGGAGCGAGCCCGGGAAAAATGATGCTTGGCTATAAAGTAGCAAACGCAGATGGTACAGGTGGAGACACATCGCTGTATTTGAAAAGATGGGCGATTAAAAATGCATCTTCTGTTTTTTCTATGCTTACGTTAGTAACAGGGTTCATATTACTTAAACCGTTAGGTTCAATAATAGGATTCGTGATGTTTTTAGGATGCTTCTTAGCGTTAAGAGATGATAAACAAGCTCTTCATGATAAAATTGCGAAGACAGCTATATATAATAAAAGAAATATTATTTAATAGTAACATCAACTTAAAGACCTGCTCCTGACTTAATTTCCTCGACCACACTTGGGTCTAACAATGTAGATGTGTCGCCGAGATTATTCACGTCACCTTCGGCAATTTTTCTAAGTATTCGCCTCATAATTTTACCAGATCTTGTTTTAGGTAATCCTGAAACGATTTGAATTTTGTCTGGTTTGGCAATAGGACCTATCATCTCCACCACAACAGCATTCACTTCTTTCTTGAATGTTTCAATGTCTGCTGGTTGCTTTGAACAAATTGCGTAAGCGTATATTCCCTGACCTTTAATTTCATGAGGGAATCCAACAACAGCCGTTTCAACAACATTTTCATGCTCGTCTATAGCAGATTCAATTTCTGCTGTACCGAACCTATGTCCGCTCACATTAATAACATCATCAACCCGTCCAGTAATCCTGTAAAAACCATCTTGGTCTCTTCTGCAACCATCTCCAGTAAAGTATTTCCCTTTGTAGGTTGAGAAATACACTTGTTTGCATCTATCGTGATCTCCATAGGTAGTTCTAATCATACTAGGCCAAGGAAACTTTATACATAGATTCCCTTGCACGTCATTCCCTTCAATTTCTATTCCATCAGAATCAACTAGGCATGGTTGTATTCCTGGTAGCGGAAGAGTAGCATAACTTGGTTTAAGAGGGGTAATACCTGCCAGAGGAGAAATCATAATTCCGCCAGTCTCGGTTTGCCACCAAGTGTCAACAATAGGGCACTTACCCTTTCCAATTTCCTCATTATACCAGTGCCAAGCTTCTTCATTGATAGGTTCCCCTACTGAACCAAGAACTTTCAACGAATCTAAACTATGTTTTTTAACATGCTGAAGTCCACAAGCCTGAAGAGCCCTTATTGCCGTCGGAGCTGTGTAAAATAGATTCACTTTGTGTTTATCGCAGATATCCCAAAAGCGTCCTGCATCTGGGTAAGTTGGCACTCCCTCAAACATAATAGTTGTTGCTCCCGCAAGCAGGGGTCCATACACGATATAAGTATGACCTGTGATCCATCCGATGTCTGCGGTACACCAATAAACATCACCATCCTTAAATTGAAAGACATTGCGAAAGCTATACTCAGCATAAACCATGTACCCCCCACAAGTATGCACCACACCTTTTGGCTTACCAGTTGACCCTGAAGTGTAAAGTACAAAAAGTTCATCCTCGCTATCCATTGTTTCAGCAGGGCAAACGTCGTCCACTTTTTCTAATTCCTCATGCAGCCACACATCCCTACCTGCCTTCATTTCAACTTCACCTCCAGTTCTTTTTAATACGATAGACTTTTCAATGCTGGGACAATTTTCAAGAGCCAAATCGACAATTTTCTTCAACTCAATAACCTTCGACCCTCTATAGCCACCGTCAGCAGTAACAATGAGGTTGCAAGAAGCGTCGTTAATTCTATCCTCTAAAGATCTGGCAGAAAAACCTGCAAAAACAACTGAGTGCATAGCTCCTATCCTCGCACAAGCTAGGGTCGCAATCGCCAGCTCAGGAGTCATAGGCATATACAGACAAATACGATCTCTTTTTGAAGCGCCATTTCTTTTGAGCACATTTGCAAATGCATTAACTCTGCTGTGTAACTCCCTGTAAGTAATTTTTATATGATCCTCATTAGGGTCATTGGGTTCCCAAAGAATTGCAACCTGATCTCCGCGCTCCTTAAGATGTCTATCTATGCAATTCTCAGTAATATTCATCTTCCCACCTATAAACCATTTCACTTTAGGTTCATCGAAATTCCACTCAAGAGTCTTATCCCATTTCTTCTTCCAAGAAAAGCTACTAGCCTTATCCGCCCAAAAACCCTCAGGATCTTTTACGCTAAGCTCATACTCATCACGGTACTCTTTTAGTGAATTAATCTTTTGCATTTGATTTTAGTGAGGTAGAATTAGTACAGTAAAAATAGTTTGCGTCTAAAATTAAGAATATTTTAGCAACTAATCTCGATTTTACGAAACAATGACACCATCAGCCATCCTTAATGTTCGGTCTGCTCTTGCGGCAAGATCCTCGTTGTGGGTGACTATAATTACGGTAAGCCCAAGCTTATCTCGAAGTTCAAAAAATAAATCGTGAAGCACTCCGGCATTTTCAGAATCTAAATTTCCAGAAGGCTCATCTGCAAGCAACACATCTGGCTTATTCATAAGAGATCTAGCCACAGCAACGCGTTGCTGTTCACCTCCTGATAATTCGGAAGGTAAATGCATTTCTCTGTCAGCAAGTCCTAACTCAGACAGTAATTCCTTTCCACGTTTTTCTGCTATCGCATCCTTTACACCGGCTATCCATGCTGGCATCATTACGTTTTCTAATGCAGTGAATTCAGGTAGTAATCGATGGAATTGAAACACAAATCCTATATGTTTATTTCTAAAGTTTGCCAGCGCAGTTCTAGATAAATTAGAGACCGTTTGGCCTGAAATAACAAGCTCTCCATAAGATGGAGTATCAAGCGTACCTAAGATTTGTAGTAAAGTTGTTTTACCTGCTCCCGATGCTCCTACTATGCTCACCACTTCGCCTTTAGCCACATTTATTGTAATGCCCTTTAGCACTTCGAGGTCTCCAAATGACTTCTTAATATTATTTACTTTAATCACGTGTGCAATCTAGCACTCAACCTTCGAAATTTGCCTAACTTTGCGCCCGAAAATCATCTCTTAAAAGCAAGAATATGAATCTGCACGAATATCAAGGAAAAACTATCCTCAAAAGTTTTGGAGTTGCCATTCAAGAAGGGTTAGTTGCTGATTCAGCTGAAGCGGCTCACGCAGCTGCTCTAAAGCTAGCTGAGAAGACGGGCACTGAGTGGTTTGTCCTTAAAGCCCAAATTCACGCAGGTGGTCGTGGGAAAGGAATAGTCACTGAGACTGGATCGCATGGAGTAGTCCTCGCGAAAGGCATAGACAAAGTAAAAGATGTCGCTTCAGGTATCCTTGGAGGTCACCTCGTTACTGCACAGACTTCAGCTAAGGGTAAGTTGGTAAATAAAATTCTAATTGCTCAAGATGTATACTACCCAGGTGAATCTGAGACAGAGGAGTTTTATGTATCGGTTCTCCTTGATAGATCTTCAGGAAAAAACATTATCATGTACTCTCCTGAAGGTGGAATGGATATTGAGGCTGTTGCTGAAAAGACACCTCACCTTATATACACAGAGACTATAGATCCAGGAGTAGGCCTTCAGGGCTTCCAAGCTCGTCGTATAGCTTTCAACTTAGGTTTAAGCGGAATGGCTTACAAGCAAATGACTAAGTTCATTTTCAAGTTGTACGACGCTTACGTAGGGTGTGATGCTTCAATGTTTGAGATCAACCCTGTCCTAAAAACATCAGACAATAAAATCATTGCTGTCGATTCTAAAGTTAGTCTTGACGATAATGCCCTATACCGCCACCCAGATTACGCTGCTATGCGTGATATATCAGAGGAAGATCCAACAGAATTAGAAGCTGACGAAATAGGTCTTAGCTATGTAAAACTCAACGGAAACGTAGGTTGCATGGTTAACGGTGCTGGACTCGCTATGGCTACCATGGATATAATCAAGCTTAGCGGAGGAGAGCCTGCTAACTTCTTAGACGTTGGAGGAACTGCAGATGCGACACGTGTTGAGCAAGCATTCAGAATAATTTTACAAGACAAAGCGGTTAAAGCTATCCTAGTTAACATCTTCGGTGGAATCGTTCGTTGCGATCGCGTTGCTCAAGGAGTTGTCGATGCATATAAGAACATGGGAAACATAGATGTTCCTATAATCGTGCGTCTCCAAGGTACCAATGCTATTGAGGCGAAGAAACTCATTGATGAGTCTGGCCTCGAAGTTACTTCGGTTATCCTTCTTCAAGAGGCTGCTGATGCGGTTGCAGAAGTAGTGGCTTAGATTTTTCTTAGTACCTGTAATCCATCCCAAACCGGGATGAGTACATTCTCCACCTTTTTGCATTCAACTATATATTGATTAAGTCGGTGTATTCTTGACGCTCCAGAATCAGCTTTAGTCAGTTTCTTCTTATCGAACACAGACCCGCCCCAAATTACATTATCGATAAGGAGCCATCCACCAGTTTTCAGCTTAGAAATAGCAAACTCTACATATTCTATTTGGTGTTCCTTATCTGCATCAATCCAAATCAAATCATAAGGACCCTCAATCTCTCCACTCTTCATAATTTCAAGGGCGTGTCCGTAATGCCTTCTCACGATTTCGCTAATCCCCGCTTCTTTAAAGTACTTTTCATGAATTTCTTGTAGCTCATCATTAATCTCTACAGTATCAATAACGCCTCCTTTCTCAAGGCCTTCAGACAGGCATATCGTAGAATATCCGGTAAACGTACCCAACTCTAAAATCCTTACAGGCTTAATCATTTTACTTATTATCGCTAAAAATCTACCCTGAATAGGATCACTTAACATCTGAGGTTTTGTTGTCGAAAGCCATGTAGCTCTTCTCAATCTAGATAACACCTCTCCCTCAGAAGAAGAATGAACTGTCGAATATTCATTTGTTGGGTCCTCGAAATGTGCCATGCAGCAAATCTACCTCGTACCTTGCGCAATATTTGCAAACAAGATGGCAAAACGACGACGCAATAACGATGGATTGGTTTTCAGTACGAATTCTAGCATGAGCTTTGATGATGAAATCCAAGAGGAAGATGATTCTTCCTGGACGCCTTCGGATTGTAAACTATACGTTAGTCTTGATCGCAAGCAAAGAGCGGGAAAGCCTGTGACTATTGTTGAAGATTTCAACGGCCCTGCTTCTGAGTTGCTACAACTAGGTAAAGACCTTAAAGTAATGTGCGGGGTTGGAGGGACAGTTAAAGAGGGGTGCGTTCTAATCCAAGGAGACCACAGAGATAAAGTTGTTTCAAGATTAGAAAAAGACGGTTATTTAGTAAAGCTTAAGGGAGGATAATCCCATTTACAAAGTTAGATTTAAGAAGTCATATAAAATGAATACTCCCAACGTACCCACAGCTAAATACCATGCAAAAACTCTTTCTGGTTTAGAGCAGCTTGTTGCAAATGAGTTAGAAGCGCACGGGGCAACAGAAATTAAATTAGGTAGGAGAGGGGTTGGCTTTACTGCAACTGCTGAGGTGATGTACCGTCATTGCATGCATGCTCGTTTTACCTTAAAGGTCCTTCGTGTTTTATATCAGTTCCAAGCAAATCACACAGATGAGCTTTACAAACTTGCTGCTAGAAAATCTTGGGAAGATATCATGAATCAAGATGGTTCATTCACAATAGACTCGACCATTTATTCAGAAAGTTTCAAGCACGATCAGTTTGCCACTTTACGTCTCAAGGATGCTATAGTGGATAGATTCAGAGCTAAGACTGGAGAGAGGCCTTCAGTCGATAGAGACAACCCAGATGCTAGAATTCACCTTCATATTAGTAAACAAGACGTAACACTTTCTCTTGATGCTTGTGGAGAGCCACTATCTAGAAGAGGATATAGATCACGTAAGGCGATTGCACCTTTAAACGAAGTTCTCGCCGCAGGGCTTTTAGCTCTTAGCGGATGGGAGCCTGGAATTACCCTCTATGACCCTATGTGTGGATCAGGAACCTTCACATGTGAAGCTGCACTTTGGGCTTCAGGCCTTCCTGTTCAAGCGAATCGTTCTCACTTCGCATTTATGGAGTGGAAAAACTTCAATCGAACTGCTTGGATGACTATTCGTGACGAAGCTATGGACTTTAATGAGCCGATTCCAACAAATATATTTGCTTCGGATATCAATCCGGATTCTATATCCCAAACAAAATACGCTCTATCTCAACTTGATCTTCCTTCTCACGATGTAACAGTATCTCTTGTTGACTTCTTTAAATCAGAACCCAATACAACTGAGGGAGGGATGGTAGTTCTCAATCCTCCTTATGGAGAGCGTATGGAGCCTGAAGATATCGATGAGATGTACGGCGCTATGGGCGATCGTCTCAAGTTTAATTGGCCAGGATTTAAGGCTTGGATTATTTCTTCCAATCCTGAGGCAATTAAGCATATAGGCTTAAAAAGTAACCACCGACACAAAGTGCACAATGGCCCTTTAGAATGTCGGTGGCTAGGATATGAGTTATACGCGGGCTCACGCTACGCGGATAACGATAAGGTATAAAGAGTTACTGCTTCACGAAACTTGCTCTCATTATTGAGGTTTTAGAAACACAATCAACTCTGTATGTTCCAAGGCGTAGTCCACTTACATCTAAGTTTACTTCTCCAGAAGCAACATCTTGTGTGAACACAAGACGCCCATTCGTATCATATATGTAGGCCTTAGCATTTGAGTTCAACCTGAAGTTTAAAACATCAACTGTCGGGTTAGGATAAATATTAATTACAGAAACTTCTATTGATCCTACCGCCATCCCAATACTCACATCGGCAGCACTGCTTGGTTCTATCTTATACTCTTCATATGTGTATGTAAGAACACCAGTAACAGAGTAGTATTCACCTAGCACCCAAGCTGGATCGGGAGTGTAAAGCATATCGTCAATCATACAATCTCCAGTTCCGTCATCAAAATATGCATCACCGAATCCCAGGTCTGTATTAGTACAAGCTGCATTTGTTATCGATACTAGACATCCTTCGTAAGGCTCTCCTGATGTTCCAATAAATCCAGTAGTGAGCTCAACTGCCGCAGGTAGATCATTGCCTGAGCTTACAGTTTCAAAATAAGTAATATTAGTAATCTCAGTGAGGTCGTAATATTCAATCACTTCTCCTTGTAGTATTACGTTATCTCCTACAGTAGGTAAATTTGTATTATCGTATACATAGACACCATTCCAAGGTCCGGATCCATCTTGTATGAAATAGCTGTAGTCACTGGCAGATGTAATAACTCCCTGAACAGTAACTACTTGTTCAATCAATGGAGATGCGAAAAGCTCTCCTTGAACCTCGGCAATTGTGTGGGTTACTGTCTGTGCAGACATGAAAGTAGCTGCGAAAACTCCTGCAGCAGTTAGAAAATGGCGTACTGTAAATAGCATATTTTTGGTTTTAAAATGTTTACGAATTTAGTGAATAGTTTGTCATATTTGCAAGTCCACACTCGAGGGATTCATCCTTAAACAAAAATGAATATTTTTCAAAAACCACCTTCACTACTTTATACCATTGTTGCTTTTGCTTTTTTTTCTTGCAATTTCAAATCTCAAAAGGCAGATTTAATATTGCATAACGCTGTAGCTCTAACATGCGATGGATCAGATCAACAAGTAACACCTTTGGCCATAGCGATTTTAGATGGTGTAATAATCGCCACTGGCCCTGAGCGAGCAATTCTGAATTCATTTACATCAAATAAAAAGATTGACCTTAAACAAGCGGTCATATACCCAGGCTTTATAGACGCCCACGCTCACTTCACAGGTTACGCTTTAAGCTTGCTCACAGTTGATCTTGTAGGAACCACTTCTTATAAGGATGTCCTCAACCGTGTTGAGTTGTTTGCTGCGGATCACCCCTCAGGTTGGATTACTGGTAGAGGTTGGGACCAAACAGACTGGTCCACCACCACTTTCCCCACTCTCACACTTCTAGACGAGCTATTCCCTTCAAGGCCGGTCGCCATCCGACGTATTGACGGTCATGCCCTACTTGCTAATTCAGCTGCCCTTAAATTGGCAGGCCTTTCAAAGACTCGCCAAATTAAAGGAGGTGAGATGTTAACCTTTGATGATGGCACCCCGACAGGTGTTTTAATAGACGGTGCAGCTGATTCTCTTCTAACGATAATTCCGCCTGTAAACACCAAGTTAAAAATCTCAGCACTCATAGAAGCTGAAAAGCATCTTTTCGCTCGCGGTCTCACCTCAATCGTCGATGCTGGTCTTGATGTTTCCGACATTCAACTTATAGACTCCCTACATAAATCAGGCACCCTTTCTATCCGCGTAGTAGCAATGGCGAGCGGAACCCACCCCAATTTAGATTCCGCATTCGCCATTGGCCCCTTCGTAACCGATAGACTAATAGCACGTTCCCTCAAATTCTACATGGACGGCGCTCTTGGTTCTCGTGGAGCTGCACTGCTCGAGCCCTACACTGATCGCCCCGATCATAAGGGTTTTATATTTCAAGATCCGGATGATTTTTACAACGATCTCATAAGGGCTGATGAGTTGGGATTCCAGGTAGCCACGCACTGTATAGGCGATTCGGCAGTTCGAAATGTTTTAAATGTTTACAACGATATTCTTGGTGGTCACAACGATAAACGATGGAGAATTGAGCACGCTCAGGTAGTTACGCCTGAAGATCTTCCTTTATTCTCATCAGCCAGTATAATACCTTCTGTCCAACCAACCCATGCCACTTCTGATATGTACTGGGCTGGCGAACGCCTAGGCCGCAATAGAATCCGACACGCTTATGCCTACAATGATCTCGAACAAGTATTGGGCCTCCTACCTTTAGGTACAGACATGCCAGTAGAAGATATTGACCCTATCAAAACCTTCTATGCCGCTACGATACGAAAAGACTTACATGGCTTTCCTAAAGAAGGTTACCACACAGATCAATCTCTCTCACGCCAGTCCGCACTATATGGGATGACTCTTTGGGCTGCAATAGCTAATTTTCAAGATGAATCTGTCGGATCACTTGAAGTAGGGAAATGGGCAGACTTAGTAATCTTAGATAGGAATCTTCTAACGTCTCCACCAGAATCAATCCTAGATTCAAAAATTTTACGCACCTTTGTTGCTGGTATCGAGACATATAATTCTGATAAATAACTCATGGGCACTAAATATAACTTCGCGATTTTTGCTTTAATAGCAATTGCCGCTATACTATATACCTATTTCTTTCACTTTAAACAGCCCGATAGATTGCCCATTTATCAACCTTATCAAATTAACCCAGCACTAGTCGACCCCACTTTGCTTCACGAAAAGGATCATCGAATCTTAGATTTTACCTTAATTAATCAGCTGGGCGATACAGTTTCCCTTTCCGATCTTTCAGGCCAAACCCTAATTGTCGACTTCTTTTTCACTCGGTGCAAAACGATATGCCCTCTCCTTACATCTAATTTATCTCTCATTCACGATAAATTACCTCCCGGTGTACATATACTAAGTCACTCCGTCACACCTCAAGCGGATAGTGCTTCAGTTCTCCTTGATTATGCCAACAGCTATGATGCCGATCCCGCTAAGTGGTGGTTTCTCACTGGCGACAAGACTCAGATCTATAATCTCGCTCGTAAAAGTTATTTCGCTTGCCTTGATGAGGGAGATGGTGGTTATCAAGACTTTGTACATACTGAAAACGTAATCCTTATAGATATCGATGGACGCCTACGAGGATTCTACGATGGTACATTAGAAAAGGATATATCTCAACTATACTATGACTTACAGCGCCTACTCGAAGAAACCCCTAAAAAAAAATAGCAAACTCTTTGCTTAGGAAAAAAGCTGTTGTACATTTGCACCCGCTTTCGAAGGAAAGTTAGTTTTTT
>DQKQ01000068.1 GCA_015660615.1 Flavobacteriales bacterium | reverse complement strand
AAGTGCAAATAACTGCAGCTGGATTACCTGTTTCCAGAGCAAGCCCGAGAGCCACATGAGCGGCTGCTCTCTCATCTATTACGATGTGAGTTTTTATAGAAGTATCTTCTGTAAAAGCAATCGTGAGTGGAGCATTCCTAGATCCAGGACTGATTACTACATCTGAGAGTCCTTTTATTGACAAGGTGGCTACTAAGGCTGAAGCGCATAGGTGATCAGTTGAAGATCTTTCTTGTCTAACAGGCATTAAGCGAAGGTAGCTTCTATTGCTTTAATCTTTGCCTCAGTTTCCATCCACTCGTCTTGGGGAATTGACCCTTCAACGATTCCACCTCCAGCATAAATTTGAATCCCTCCCACCATCCATTGGGCAGCTCGTAAGTTGACATAGTAAGCACTTCCCGATGCTGTTTCAACCCCCAAGTAGCCTGAGTAATAAGCCCTAGAAAACTGTTCATTTGATTCGATAAAATCACAGGCGATTTTTAATGGCCTTCCACCTACAGCTGGGGTGGGGTGAAGGGTGCTGGCTAGTTTTTGTATATCTCCTTTTATGGAGCATCTAAATCGGGTCTCGAGGTGTAGAAGATTTCCGTATCGTCGATCTGCACGAGGTTCTATACTCATCTCAGATGCTCCGTAGTCCTCTAAAACAGATTTAATATAGTCTGTAACTTGAGATTGCTCATGTCTTTCTTTGTTCGTCCAATCATTGGTAGAAGTGCCATTTACAATTATTCGCGTTCCTGCTAACGAAACTGTTTCCACTCTGTTATCACTTGATGCGACAAGTAATTCTGGTGAAGCTCCACACCAAACCCCACAACTTGGATGATCAATCAAATAAACAAATGCATCCGGGTGTTTCTCGCATTTCAACTTAAATGTAACCTCAGGCGTAGCGTCTGAAATGATTGATTTGATTCTTGCGACCACAACTTTTTCTAATGTACCATCGGAGATTTGAGAAATCGCTTTTGTTACGCAATTCAAATGAGAAGCTTTGTCTGTAGAGAAATTATCAAAAGGTTTAGTGACCGTAATCGTACCAGGTATTGGAGCTTCAGAAGTAATGACATGCCCTTTTATTTCTATCGAAGGGTATTTGTCAGAGCTGCTAAAAGGAGTAAACCTGAAGCAAGAAGTTCCACCTTGGGAAGGCTCAAGAGTATACACTTCATCACTTCCGGGGGGGCTCCACCATACACGAGCAACAATCATAAAGTGACAATCATTACGGTGAGCCTTGAAGTGCAGATTAATTCACCCTCTTTATCCTTTAATTCTATAGACCAAACATGTACTCTCCCTCCTTTTTTAACTATCCTAGCTTCACCAAAAACCCAACCTGATCGAATGCTCTTAAGGTGATTTGCATTTACCTCTAACCCGACAGCCGCTTTCCCTTTATTTTCCACTAAAAAATGAGAACCTATAGAACCGAGGGTTTCAGCGAGAACGACGCTTGCTCCACCATGTAGCATGCCATATGGTTGGTGAGTTCTAGAATCAACAGGCATCTTGCCTTTCACGATTCCTTCTTCAACAGAAGTTATTTCAATACCAAGAACTTCAGCTATAGTTCCTTTGCCGAAGTCTTTATTGAAATCTTGTTCGTTAATCATTGATGTTATCCTTGTAAATTTGTATCTCTAAAATATTATGCAAATCTAATTAGCAAATGTCTGAAAAAGCTAACAGAGTACTTGTTGTTGAAGATGATTCATCTCTTCAAAAGATGTTAGTAATGAATCTAAAAGCCGAAGGCTACCATGTTGTAGCCGTTGATGATGGTGTCGATGCGCTTGAAGTAGTTAGAAGCCAGCGAATTGATGCGGTAATTTTAGATGTTATGCTTCCTGTTATGGATGGGTTTCAAGTATGTTCTATCATAAGAGTAGAGGGGCACAAAATGCCCATTCTTTTTCTTACAGCGAAGAATTCTGGTCCAGAAAGACTTGAAGGACTTCTTTTAGGAGCTGATGATTATCTGGGTAAACCGTTTAGTGTTGATGAACTGCTTCTAAGGTTGGCAAGATTAATCGAACAATCTAAGCGATCATCGGATTACGGTGCTGTAGGAGTTGCTCTCGATTTAGATGTTTTAAAAATTGGGAAAGGTGAGATAAGGTTTGATCAGTATTCAATAGTAACTCATGATGGTCAGATAAAGAAAATCTCTAAAAGAGAGATAATGTTACTTAGACTTTTAACTTCTAAAAATGGAGAAGTGGTCAGCAGAGAGGAGATTTTAGAAACTATTTGGGGGTATTCAGTTTATCCTAACACGCGTACTATTGACAATTATCTTCTTTCTTTTAGGAAATATTTTGAGCCTAACCCCAAATCACCGCTTTATTTTCACTCTGTAAGGGGCGTAGGCTATAGGTTTGATAGCAAAATCGAAAAATAAAATTATTTTTTTCAATTAAAGGCAACCCCTTGATAATTAACACGTCTAATTGGTAACATGGTCAATGACTATGTTGGTTTCAATTTTCTTGCAGGTATAGAAAAGACCCAGAGGTGGGTCTTTTCTTCTTTTACAGAATATTGTACTAAGCTATATCATCAAGTTGATGGTCAAGTCAAATTCATCATAGATCATATTATCTCCAAGTCCGTCAAAGAAACTTCCTGAACCATATTTAACATTGAACTGAGTTCGATCTATTTGAATCTTTGCCGTTAACTTATTTTTCTCGACAACAGATTCAAAAACAATTGACTTTGTAATCCCTTTTATCGTTAAGTCTGCAGTGATTGTATGTTTATTCGAATTGTTTTTCTGCACATTTTTGATTACGAGACTTGCAGTACTAAATGTCTCAACATTGAAAAAATCTTCAGATTTTAAATGACCTTCTAATTTCCCTTTATATTCTCCAGATAAGTCCGTACAGATTAAGCTATTCATGTCTATGGTAAAGCTTCCTCCAACCAAATTTCCATCATCATAAATAAGTTCTCCAGATTTAAGTGAGATTTCACCCTCATGTGACCCCACAACCTTTTCAGCCTTCCATTGGATACTGCTGGTTTTTACATCGACGACATTCTTTTTAAAAGACGTAAAATTTTGAAAGGTCAAACCAATGAATATAACAGCAATACTTAGTGCGACGTTTTTTAAGGATTTATATTTGTTGGCATGTGATCCATCACAATTTCCATTTGGATCTTTTGTTTTGCCACATTGGCATTTAGGTACTGTTGAAGTATTCATATTGAAAATATTTATTAATTATTTTGTGTTACTTTCGCAAAGTAACTAATAATAGTTTCTAAATGTAACTGTTACATTTTGGTAACCATTGAAATAGTGGTTATATAAAGGTGACTAACATGAAAAAGATGAGTAAACTATGTTCAGCAAGTGTATTTACCGATAAATTAGGAGGTAAATGGAAACTTGCGATTATCTACAATTTAAGAAATAGAAAACTTAGATTTGGTCAATTGGCCACCAGAATTGATGGTGTGTCAAGAAAGGTATTAACTGATCACCTCAAGCAAATGGAAGATGATGGATTAATTAAAAGAGAATCCTTTAAAGAAACTCCCCCAAGAGTTGAGTATTCCTTGACGCATGCTTCTCAAGAACTTGAACCCGTTCTTGTTTCTATTGACCATTGGGTCACTAAGCACCAGATGCCAAAATAAATAATTGATCAACTTTCTGATCATTATTAAGAGCTTAAAGGGTCACGTAAACAACGGCTTTGGTTTCGAAAAACTCTTCGTTGAAGTATTGAGAAATTGGAATAATTTCAGTAGTCCTTGTGACCTCATCTAACTCAGCTTGTAGATCACCTCCTTTTAAATATAGAATCCCGTTGGGCCAAGGGTTAAGACTTCTTTTATGAATTTTATTTTCCACCCAAGGAATAAACGTTGAAAGTCTTGCCACAGCACGGCTTACAACAAAATCAAATTTCCCAGGGATATCAGCAGCTCTTGAGTGAACAGCCTCGACGTTCTTCAAATCCAGTTCATCCACCAACGCATGAACTACTTTTATTTTCTTTCCGGTACTATCACATAAAACAAAGTTAACCTCTGGCATCAAGATGGCTAATGGAATCCCCGGCAAACCGCCTCCAGTTCCGACATCTAAAATTCTTGAGCCAGGAGCAAATTTCATTGCTTTGTAAATTGCAAGGCTGTGAAGAACATGTCGCTCTTGGAATTCGTCCATGTCTTTTCTGGACACTAAATTTATTTTATTATTCCATTCTGGAAAACTACGCGCAAGAATTTCAAATTGTTTTCGTTGAGTTTCACTAAGATTAGGGAAGTAGCCTAAAACAATTTCTGTCATATTTATCTCTTTATAGGTGTTTTTTTGAACCTTCCATTACGCTGGCAAGTATGTCTCGTGCACGATAAAGTTGTGCTTTTACTGTGCCAAGTGGTAAGTCTAGTTCAAGTGCTATTTCATCGTAGCTATATTCCTCAAAATACCTCAGTTCTACAAGTCTTCGATAGCGGGGTTTAAGTTCTGATACAACTAACCTCATCTTTTCAACTCTTTGCTTCTTTTCAAGGGTTTCAATAGGGTCTGGCGCGTCGTCCTTCACCGTAAATTGAATACTACCTCCATCTTCAGTTGCTATGCCTTTGTCAAGTGACAGTGCGTTTATCCTCTTTTTACGAATAAAATCAATACAGTGATTTGATGCAATTTTAAACAGCCATGTAGAGAAAGCAAACGCAGGGGTGTATTGCTTAAGTCTCTGAAAAGCTTTCCCGAAAGTTTCAATAGTCAAATCGTCAGCGTCATCATCATTGAAAACCATCTTGCGACATAGATGAAAAATAGAATCCCTATACCTCTCCATTAGCTCAGCATAGGCTTTCTGGTCGCTATCTTCAGTAGCTCTTAGAATAAGCGCATAGTCATGCTTTGCTTTCTCGGAGAGATTTGGGTTTATTTCCATTGTTTAGGATTCGAAATCAGAACCTGCAATGAAAGAACTTGCCTAATTAACCCCATGAAAGGTTCAAACAAAAGCATGAACGCATTTCTACCGGGACGACCAGCTCTAAGCAGGAATGTTCGAAAGATAAGACCTCTAATCATTGCATTTAACCCCAGTATACCAATTGCTATCCAAACATTACTGTGTATAAACTCGAGAACTACCCCTATATAGATCATTAAGTCGGCGATCACTGGTAAGCTTAACAAGACAAGAGTTGATTTCCTGTAGTTTGTGCTTGCGGATAAGTGCCGCTTCATTTGGCTCATCCACTTTCTCCATGTGTTAGGCCAAACAGAATTACTCTGCCCCTCCTTCCTTACTACAGTCCCCACACTTACTCCACTTTCCACCATGTCCTGAACAAATAAATCATCATCACCCGAGGCAATGTGTAAGTGACTGTCAAATCCACCCACACTTTCCCAGCTAGATTTTAAAAAAGCAAGGTTGCGACCAACACCCATATAGGGATAGCCAGATTCGGCCATTCCGATATAGTTTAGAGCTATTCTCTCAGCTTCAAAACTTTGTAATTTCCCTAAAAACCCACTGCCTTTAAACGGTAAGCTTACGCCAAGTTTAAGTTGGTATTTATCTCCTAAGCTTTCAACCATTAAGGCCGCCCAATCATTGCTTTGTGGAATACAATCTGCATCAGTACACAAAATTATATTGTGCTTTGCTTCTTTAATGCCTGTAGCTAGCGGCCTCTTTTTCCCAATTCCTCCACTCTTTAAATGAATCACCCTAATTGATTCGTTTTTATCTAGAAAGGCATTTAGTTTTTCAGAGGTTTCATCGGTGCTACCGTCGTTGATGATAAGTATTTCCGGAGGGGAAGGGGTTTGGTCTAAAAGAGAATTAATTAATGCATCAACATGCTGAGCCTCATTGTGCATACACACAACAATACTGAAGTTTACGTTGTGTATATTTTTTATCGGAGTAGAAGAAAGGGGCTTGCGCCTTGCACTAAAGTACATAGCCCAAACCCCTCTAGTTATAAGTCCAAATAGCGCAAGTATAGTAGCAAATCCTATCATCTGCGCTTCATTTGGTTAGTGAGTTATTGTGATTCGTCGCGTAATGATTTCTGAATCTGCGCCCACAAATGTTATGAGATACATCCCCTCAGACCAAGAGCTAACGTCAAGGTTTTTGCTCGTCTCAGCTACAAGGTTAAAATTCATTATTGTGCGGCCTTCAAGGTCAGTAATGACAATACGTCCCTCCATTGTCGGGAACTCAATCGTTAAGCTTTCATTCGCAGGATTTGGGTAAACAAGACCTTCTATGTTAGAAAAAGCATCAATTCCATTGGGTTCGTCATCTGTACAGAATTGGTCGGTTTCAGATTCACCGAATTCTCCATTGCTGTATGAAATGATTGCTCCTTCATCATTTAAAATCTCCCAGTGTCCAAGTCCGTATTCACAGCACAGACCATCTCCGTAAGAATCCATGATTTTAAAAATATAGCAACCTTCTTCCAAGCATAAATCCTCGATAATGATTTCCCCATCTTCTCCATCGTCATATGGTCCGCCGGAGTAGAGTACAGTTCCTAGTTCCAGAACCTCCCAAGTGATTTCAGAACCCCAGTCATCTAAAGTTATTGCAAGCGTTAAGTCAAGTGTCTCTCCTGAGAAAGTAGAGAATGAAACTGCAGAATTGTTGTTAAGTAGATTCTCATCAGCGATTCCGTTGGGGTTGCTTACTTCTGCTGTTACAGTGTTTTCTCCTCCTATAGCATCGAAAGTAGGGATTGAAATAGTCTCAGACTCATATTGTGTAAGGTTTCCAGTCCAATTAACTTGCTGAGCACTAGTCCCGTTGACGTTGTAAATAAGCGTAGCCGATGTCAGAGTTTCAGTTCCTGTATTCATAAGAACCATATCAAGAGAAATACTTGCAGCTCCACAAAGAAGTCCATCAGGAGCTCCTTCGATAGAAATCCCCGCATCGTTAGCATAAGAAACAGCTCCGTCAGGAAAACCGTCCCAAGCCATTATGCCAGATCCGGTAGGATCTAGGTATTCAGCAGCTCCTAGAGTGTAGCTTTCATTAAGCCGCCCATAGTAGTCAAGTTGGCCGTTATTGACATTTCCAGCACATGCTGCAGCACCTCCGTACAACTGTCCTATAATGCGGTGGTTGTTGTCAAAAAGAGGAGCTCCAGAAGATCCTGGTTCTGTAACTCCAAGTTCCCACTGGTCTATCATCCAAACAGCTGCTCCACCTGCTGAAGCGAAATAAGGACTATCTTCTTCGAAGCAAATCTTTTTGACATCACCCGATGGATGGTGGATCCCTGTTGCATTTAGAGGTGTGTCTCCAGAAGCGTCCCACCCCGCATACTGTACGTTAAATGATGCAGGCGGAGTTTCACTTAGCTCGAGAAGTGCGTAGTCAGAAGCTCCGTTGCTTACTAGCATAGTCCCACCACTGACTGATTGGTTAGTAGGCCCGGTGTTTCCGTCGCAAGTTGCGCTCTCATGGTTGAAGTAGTAAAGCCATGCTGCAGGATTTCCTAAGCAATGGTTAGCTGTAAGGAAGTATGGAGTGCCGTCGTTTAAAGTGTTATTTATTAGAGCACCGGTGCAAGCCGCGAAGCCACCTTGAACGATGAGTGCCACTGAGCGCTTCTCGGTTGCCCAAAGTGCGCCTTCAGGGCAGTTAACATTAATGTTACAAGCTCCTGAGTTTCCGAATGGCCCACGCTCAACTGCTGCTTGACTACCTGGGTATAGTAGTAAGCTACGGTATCCGTAAACAATTTGGTCTATTAGAATGGGAGCGGTTGTCCCCATCGAAATCGGTTGATGTAATTCAACGATAACTTCTGATCCTTCAACCACTCCAGTTGCTAACCCTCCCCAGTCTTTCTTAGATCTGTGGTCAAATTTTCCGATGAATTCGTGGCTATTTTTAGACCAAACAAACAAATAAGCACCCTTTTCTAATCCGAATTCGGCAAATCTCACTGACACAGAAGTTGCATCTGGGCAAGAGATTTCTAAGCGCCATACTTGTTCGTCTCCCTCTATAGTCCAGTATCCGCTATTTATTGGCGAGAAATTAACTTCGTTTTCTACACCAAATCTCCAAGGCACCTCTTTAATCTGGTCAGTAACGGCATCTTCTTGAGCTAAAATATCTCTCGAGATTGCAGGCATTACTACTCTGGTTTCAGACAAGATGTCTTGGTTAATAATGAACGATGGTGATCCACCGTAGTTGATTTGTCCTATGGCCGAGAAAGAACAAGTGGCAATAATTAACAGTACTGCAACTGTAGAGTAAAAGTTACGCATGTAGGTTTTCAATAACAGGTTTAATAACTATAGATAATATCTGGGGTCCAATTTTTTAAAAGTAAAACGGTAGTTCCGTGAGGAGTACCACGAAAGCTGCTGATGTCGAATTTTAAGTCTTCATTTATTAGCGATCTACACTGGTCGACCGTGCTTAAGTGGATTATTTGTACTGGCTGCTTGGGCGGGAGGCTCTTCATTAAAAAGCCATTTTGTTTAATCTCGAATTTGTGATCTCCGCATCCACCGGAGTATTGAACATTAACAATCAATGTGTCACCCTTAATCTTTACGTCTTTGAACGTGAATACGGTTGACATAAACTCTTGTGAATCCTCAGTTACATCTACAACTGCTTCTGTTTTACATCCCAAAGTAAATAGTAAAGATGTTACTATTAGAATGCAAAATATATTTTTCATGTTGCAATCTACTAATGCTTTTCTTATTGCTACCCTTTAACTTCTAAAAGATTTTTTATTGTAAAGAACTCATCTCGAAGTCTCGCCGCTTCCATGAAGTCTAATTCTTTAGCGGCTTTATCCATCGAGCGCTTAGCTATTTCTGCTTGTTTATTTAACTGCTCAATAGACATGGATAGAAGTACTGGGTCTGAAGTTTGTTTCGAAAGTGTAGGTTTTGGTTCCGCGGCAAGGTTTGCTCTGCCTGCTGATCGTTTAATTTGCTTTGGACTTAAACCGTTCAGTTCATTGTATTTTTCTTGCTTAATCCTTCTCCTAGAAGTTTCGTCAATCGTAATCTGCATGCTTTTCGTCACTTTGTCAGCGTACATAATTACACGGCCATTTACATTACGAGCTGCACGACCTGCAGTTTGGGTTAAAGAACGAACGCTACGCAAAAACCCTTCTTTATCAGCATCCATTATTGCTACGAGAGAAACTTCAGGTAAATCTAATCCCTCACGTAGAAGGTTAACTCCCACTAAAACGTCAAAAACTCCATCCCTTAAGTCCTGTAAAATAGCCACTCTATCAAGAGTCTTAACCTCGGAGTGTATGTAGCGAGTAGAAATATTAATTTTTTCAAGATATTTAGACAACTCTTCAGCCATACGCTTTGTTAAAGTTGTCACGAGAACTCTGTCGTTCATTGCGATCACTTTGCGAATTTCCTCCACCAAATCATCTACTTGATGTGTGCATGGTCTGACTTCTATAGGTGGGTCTAAAAGCCCAGTTGGCCTGATAACCTGCTCAACAATTATTCCTTCAGCTCGTTCTAATTCCAAATCGGCTGGTGTTGCACTCACGTAAATGGCTTGGTTGAGCATCTCAGTAAATTCTTCTGCCGTAAGTGGCCTATTATCTAAAGCTGAGGGTAGGCGAAAACCGTGTTCTACTAAGTTTACCTTCCTCGAGCGATCTCCGCCATACATTGCTCCAACTTGTGGTAGTGTTACGTGACTTTCATCTACAACAAGTAAAAAGTCATCGTCGAAATAGTCTAGTAGACAAAAGGGACGTTCTCCAGGATTGCGTTTGTCAAAATACCGTGAGTAATTCTCAATGCCGGAACAATAGCCCAGTTCTTTAATCATCTCAAGGTCGTAGAGGGTTCGTTCTTCTAATCTTTTGGCTTCAGAAAGAAGCATGTTGTCAGTCAAATACTTCTTCTGCTTTTCTAAATCTTGTTGAATAGACCACACAGACGAATCAGTATTGTCCTTACTACTCACAAATAAATTTGCAGGATAAACCAGGAACTTTTCGAAACCATGTAGTCGCGTGCCAGATTCGGGGTCTATAGTATGCAAAGTCTCAATCTCATCACCCCAAAAAGAAATCCTAAGAGCATGATCAGCATATGCAAGGAAAACATCAACGGTATCTCCCTGAACCCTAAATGTTCCTCTTGTTAACTCGAGCTGAGATCTGCTGTATAAACTCGAAACTAACTTGTGCAAGAGAGCGTTTCTAGTGATTTTCATGCCAGCTTTCAGAGTAATTACACTCTTGTGAAATTCAACAGGGTTTCCAATCCCGTAAATGCAACTTATACTGGCAACAACTATAACATCCCTTCTGCCACTCAGTAAAGCAGATGTCGTACTCAATCTCAGTTTCTCAAGCTCCTCATTAATCTGTAGGTCTTTCTCTATATATGTGTTAGAAGCAGGCAGGAAGGCTTCTGGTTGGTAGTAGTCATAATAACTAACGAAATATTCGACTTGGTTGTTTGGAAAAAATCCTTTAAACTCGCTATAAAGTTGGGCCGCAAGGGTTTTGTTGTGTGATAAAACTAAAGTTGGTCGCTTAGTCTGAGCGATCATATTCGCAATCGTAAACGTCTTCCCAGATCCAGTAACTCCAAGTAAAACCTGATGTTTAGTGCCATCATTCACCCCGCTGACTAATTGTTTTATAGCCTCCCCTTGATCTCCTTGAGGTGTGTAGTCGCTAATTAATTCGAAGTCTGGCATCTTTTCAAAGATATGTCTCTAGAAACTAGTTTAGACCAAAAAAAGGCTCGCGTGAACGAGCCTTTTTAATATTTTATAATGTGTAGTGATTACTCAGATACTACATCAAACTTAACGGTTGCAAAAGTGTCTTTGTAGACTTTTATTTTTGCTTCGTAACTTCCTAGTTCTTTAATAGCATCGTTAGATAAAATAATTTGCTTTCTTTCAATATCAAATCCAGCAGCTTGAATTGCTTCAGCCAATTGGATGCTGTTTACAGAACCAAATATCTTACCAGTCTCACCAGCTTTAGCACCAATCTTAACAGTTAGTTTGTTAAGATTTTCAACTATGCTATTAGCAGCTTCTAGTGCTTTAGCAGCTTTGTGAGATTGTTGTCTAACATCTTCAGCAACAACTTTTCTGGCTGACTCAGTTGCACAAATTGCCTTTCCTTGTGGAATTAGGAAATTACGTGCGTATCCAGTTTTGACAGAAACGATGTCATTTTTGTTACCGACTTTATCGATGTCTTCTTTAAGGATAATGTGCATGACGTTTAGTTCTTAATGGAGGTTGTCAGCTACGTAAGGCATCAATGCAAGGTGACGGGCTTTTTTAATTGCCTGAGATGCTTTGCGTTGGTACTTTAAGCTTGTTCCGGTTAAACGACGTGGTAAAATTTTACCTTGAGGGTTACAAAGCATTAGAAGGAAGTCTGCATCCTTGTAATCAATGTACTTAAATCCTTTTTTGCGGAATCGACAGTAACGATCTGCTTTAGTGTCGATTTCGATAGATTTCAGGTAACGTACTTTTTTATCTGCCATGATTTCAGTTCTTTAAGCTTTTTCTTCAGTAGAAGCCTCTTCCTTTGCTGGAGCTTCTTCTTTGCGGTTAGACTTGTCGCGGCGAGATTGCGCGTACGTAATGTGATGCTTATCCATAGCAGTAGTGAGGAATCTCATGATTCTCTCATCGCGACGGAATTCAGTTTCGAAGGGTAAGACAGCAGTTCCTGCAGCTTCCCACTCAATCAGATGATAGAAGCCTGATGTCTTCTTCTGAATTGGGTAAGCGAGTTTCTTCAGTCCCCATGCGTCCTCATGGACAATTTTACCACCATTGCTGGTGATACTTGCACGGTACTTCTTTACTGTTTCCGCCACCTGCTCAGCAGATAACACGGGAGTCATAATGAAAACAGTTTCGTAACGATTCATTCTTTTATTCATTTAAAATGGGGCGCAAAAGTACGATATGTATAAAGGAAACGCAAGGGTTTTAATGCAAATCATTTAGGTCCTTTGCAAAGGTCATATAAAGAATGTGTAAAACTCACTTTGCACAATCATAAAATGCCCCCGATATTCGCAGTATGAGTGAGAACAATTATTTAGTCTCCGCAAGGAAATATAGACCGCAGGATTGGGATTCTGTTGTGGGGCAATCAGGGATTACTCAAACTCTTCAAAAAGCAATTTCTTCAGGCACAATTGCTCAAGCTTATTTATTCTGTGGTCCCCGAGGAGTTGGTAAAACAACCTGTGCTCGGATTTTTGCAAGAGCAATTAATGGTTTTGAACCGGATGATGATGCTATGGCTTTCAATGTTTTCGAACTTGACGCTGCATCTAATAATAAGGTTGAGGATATTAGAAGTATTGTTGAGCAAGTTAGAATACCACCTCAACACGGAGTCTATAAGGTGTATATAATCGATGAGGTTCATATGCTCAGTCAGGCTGCTTTTAATGCTTTTCTTAAGACATTAGAAGAGCCACCTCCTCATGCTGTGTTTATTCTTGCTACAACAGAAAAGCACAAGATCTTACCAACTATTCTATCTCGTTGTCAGATTTTCGATTTTCATAGAATTACTGTTCCTGATATTGTGTCTAGTCTTCAGGAAATTGCTGTCAAAGAAGGGGTGAAAACAACACCTGAGGCATTGCATGTTATTGCTGCTAAAGCTGACGGAGCTCTACGAGATGCCCTAAGTATGTTTGATCAACTTATTGCCTTTGCGGGTAAAGAGCTCACATATGATATCGTTACTGAGCAGTTGCATGTGCTTGATCACGATACTTATTTTGAAATAGTTGACTTTGCTTTAAATGCAAATATTCCGGATTCTTTGTTGTTGTTTGATAGTGTCTTAGCTAGGGGTTTTGATGCTCACCATTTTCTTTCCGGGTTAGGTAATCACTTGCGTAGCTTGATGGTATGTCGTGACCCGCGAACACTTAAATTGATGGAGGCAACCCCCGAAGTGAAAACGAAGTTCTCAGAGCAAGCTTCTATAGCCGACTTACATTTTATAGTTGATGCTCTTTCAATAACGAATGAAGCTGACACACAATATAGGACAAGCCAGCATCAGCGACTTTTAGTTGAGCTTGCAGTCATGAAGATTTGCTCATTAAAAACCTCCTCGGAAAATCCTCTACCATCGGTGGAGAAAAAAAAAAGCTTTAACGAATTAATTCCACCTGATTTAACTGGTGTTGTTGAGGTAAAGGAAAAGCCTAAGCCTAAGCCTATAGCTAAGCAAGCGGTTTCATCAGGAATACCAACTCCTGCTCCTGCCCCAGAACCAGCAAATCCCCAAGAGATTTCTCCGGTCCCTGTAGCTAAGAAAGTTGTGTCGGGAAAATTGCGTGGTGGGGGAGTGAAGTTGGCTGGGAAATCAAAGAGTCTCTCAGAAACGAGAAAATCAGATATTGATAATAAAGAGAATGAGGTCGATGAGTCTTGGAAGGAGGAGGTTACCATCGAAAAGATTAAGGCGGCATGGGATCTGTTTATCGATATTCATAAAAAGTCGAAGAGGGTTAGTTTAGTTTCTACATTAACAATGTGTGAGCTTGAGTTGAAGGGCAATGTTGTAATTTTTAATGTACTAAATGCGCTGCAGGAAGTGCAGCTTAATGATGAGCGCACGGATTTGCTTTTTCATTTGCGAAAAAATGTAAAGAATGCTCTAATTGAATTATCTATTAAGGTAATTCCTTCAGAAGATGGTGATGATTCACCTAAAACTTT
>DQKQ01000061.1 GCA_015660615.1 Flavobacteriales bacterium | reverse complement strand
CCATATATTGAGCAAAGATGGGGCGAAATATTCAAATTAGCATCGCTACATCATTATTAGAATGTTAGATGCGAGTTAAACATTCAATTCACGACCTTTGCACAATATGGGATCACACAAAATAAAAAGGTTTATTGCAGACACCTGGAAAGACTATGAGTTGATCGATTCTGGTGAAGGGGGTAAGCTTGAAAAATTCGGTGGATTGGTGCTCGATAGACCCGAGGCTAGTGCCGTGTGGGATAGGGGGCAAACATTTAAAGAATGGGATAAAGCTCATGCTAGTTTTGAATCAACTAGTAAGGCTGCGGGTTATTGGAAGCAGCACGGGAAGGCTCCCGATAGCTGGAATTTAGAATATAAATCTGAAAACCATCCTTCATTAAGACTCAAATTTAAACTCGAAACTACACGATTTAAGCACATAGGGGTGTTTCCCGAACAAGCTGCTAATTGGGAGTATATCGCAGGAAAAGTTCAAAAGGGAGACAAGCTTCTAAACCTCTTCGCCTACACCGGGGGGGCAAGCCTGGCTGCAAAAAGTGCTGGGGCAGATGTAACTCATGTCGATGCAATAAGGCAGGTAATAGATTGGACTAGAGAGAATATGGAACTTAGTGGTTTAACCGGAATTCGGTGGGTCGTGGAGGATGCTCTTAAATTTCTCCGACGTGAAGTGAAAAGGGGGAACAAATATTCAGGTGTGGTGCTCGACCCTCCAACTTGGGGGTTGGGTCCAAAAAATGAAAAATGGAAACTTGAGCAAAGCTTAATAGAAATCGTTGAACTCGTTTCAAAAGTGGTAGAACCTAACGGATTTATTGTAATGAACACCTACTCTGGTCTGCCTCCTTCTACACTTGAGACTCTTTGGCGTAGGGTTTTGCCAAATGCATCAACCGAATGCGGTGAGCTCTGTTTACAAGCTAGTGACGGGCATTTGCTTTCCACTGGTTCTCTCATTCGAGTCGAACTCTAATACAATCGTTGAAAATGTCCGAAATCGAAAAATACGAGAAAGCAAAAAAAGTTCTTCTAGGTTTAAGACTTGCAACGGATGATAAGTGGGCGAAGCTTTGCGAAAACAACATTAACTCCATTCTCAATGATCACGCATGGTGCGAGCAGAAAGCTGCTTCTAATGCCATCAGTGTAATCACAAAATTTCCTATGCACACTGACTTGGTAGAAGCTCTTACTAAGATTGCTATTGAAGAGCTTGAACATTTCGATATGGTACTCGAAAAAATGAAGGAAAGGGGTGTGAAGCTTCAATATGAATGCAAAGACAATTACGTTGGGGAGCTATATAAGTATATGTTGAGCGAAGGTGGATCGAAAGAAAATCAGCTTGTGAGTAGGATGCTCTTTTCTGCCATGATAGAGGCAAGAAGTTGTGAGCGTTTTCGACTGTTAACAGAAAAACTTACCGATCCTGACCTGGTAGAATTTTACAGAGAGTTAATGATTTCTGAGGCTCACCATTACACGACCTTTCTGAAATTTGCTAGAAAATATGGGGGCAACATCGATGTAGATGCCCGGTGGCAGAAATTTCTTGATTTCGAAGGAGAAGTAATAAAACGATACGGTATTGTAGAAACCATGCACGGTTAATCTACCCTTGTTTTTACCCCCCTATTGTCCATCTTAATCCAGCATAAGACATTCGGCCCATAATCGGACCGTAAACAAGGCTAGCATCAAAATTCTCAAGGTCAAGTACACCGTCATTAACGCCTGCTATAGGAGACATCTGCTTAACATTTGTAAGATTTTCTACCCCTATGTACAACTCTAAATTTCCAGGAAACATTTGAGTGAATTGAAGATTTACCTGAGTAAACGAAGGTGAAACACTTGGGTGCATATTATCCATCGGCTCCATCGGCTCCATTGGGTTGTCTGGATCCATTCCCATCGTCATCCCATCTGGAACAGGTAGAGCTTGAGGTCCCACCCATTGAATAGTCGCATCAATTCTGGTCTGCTTTCCTTCTAAAGACTCTTTACTTGCATAACTCCATTGGGTAAAGGCTCTATGTTTAGAAACGAATGGATCTTGTTGCATTTCAAAACCATAACCTGAAGCATAATCACCTGAAGCATATCCTGTAACCGCATCCACCCATCTATAAGCTGCCCTTACATCCATTCTCCTGTGAAAAGACCAGTCGAATTCTAACTGAACCGTCTTTGAGCTAGACCGTGACTGGTATCCACCAATGTTGTTGAGATTATATATACTTACTTCGTGTGGAGAATTGTATAAATCTACAATTATTCTGTTATCAAAATTGGTATAGTACCCGTCTAAAGAAAGTGAAGCCTCTCTAGAGTTTAGTCGGAATTTAGAAACCAGGTTTAAACCTAAATTAGTTGCTACTTCTGGGGCCAAATCTTCTTGAATATCCCAGCGCCTGTTACTCGCCCAAGATCCCAATTGTTCCATAAACACATTTGCTGTTCTGAACCCCCGTCCCGCAACAAGTTTAACAGACGTCTCCTCCGCGAGTAAATAGCGAACATGCAGTCGAGGGGAGGTAAAGGCTCCATGAAGGTTGTGGTAATCTCCTCTGAGACCCGCTACGACTACCAAGCGCTCTCCAGCAGTCCAGGTATATTCAAAGAATGCCCCTGGAACTATTTCTGTACGAGAAATCGTATCATTTGCAGTCTCCCACTCGTTGTATTCCGCTCCCCATGTACCTGTCTCATTAAAATCATCATAAACAAAACTAAGTCCGGTTGTGAATTTGTGATCCGTATTATTAATTATACTCGAGAAGAGCATATTGCCTCTAAAATAGTCTTCTGTTCCCACATAGCTCCTGTTGCCAAACTTGTGTTCTTGCTTATGAGTGGAGGCGAAAAATTGACTGCCTATAGATTTCCAAGACTGTCCAGGAAAGACAAACCCTGTTTTTGCAGAGGCTTCTAATCTAGAAATTTTTGTTGCTGCTGCCCAAAACAATGTGTCTGTCTTTTCTAGATAGGGTCTTAAAAGGTCGAAAGGTGAATTCGAATCTTTGTATGCCGATTTTTGACCCGCAAGCCTGTCCATTATTACCGAAGAAATCGTGTATTCACCTCGAACACCTCTATCTCCTCGGAACTTCCACTCGTTCCGTAAGACTATATCTCGCTTTAGAGGTGTGTCAAGAAACGTATCCTCATTACGGTCATTAATTGCCGTACCTAGTTCAGCATGGGTTGAAAGAGCAGTGCTCCAACGCCTACTCACCTGATGAGAGCTAACGTGGTTCCATTCTATTCTTCTGTCATCACTCATATATAGGTTAATGTGAAGAGGCTCAGCGTTTTCAGGATTTCGCATCGCAACATTGATTTGGCCTGTAATGCTTTCATAACCGTTAGTTACCGATCCTGTTCCTTTTGAAATAGAAATATTATCTATCCAAGGACCTGGAATGAAGGACAAGCCTTGAACGACATTTAATCCTCGGGGACCAGGAAGGTTGTCAACGAGAAGTTGAGTGTATTTACCATCTAAACCTAACATGCGAATCTGACGAGTGCCTGTAACTGCATCTGTAAAAGAAGCGTCCACAGAAGCGTTTGTTTCAAATGCTTCACTAAGGTTACAACAGGCCGCTTTTGCAAGTTCCTTCCTATTAAGCTGCTGTATGTTTAATGGATCGAGAAGAGAAATAGATGTGGTAGACCTTCTGGCTTCTATCTCTGCCTCATTTAACAATACTCCAGACTGAAGGGGTATGTCTAAATAATCCCAGCCTGTATACACTATCCATACAGTCTCATACCCAATCATGCTTACTTGTAGTGTGTCTCCGATATTAAAAGCTGGTATCTTAAAAAACCCGAAAAGATCAGTCATCGTCCCCACTGTAGTTCCTTTCCAAATCACTGTTGCTCCTGGAAGAATTTCATATACCACCTCCCCCTCGTGTTCTCCTTCTTCGTGATCATGACCTACATGAGATTCCGGAGAAAGGACTTTCCCTTTTATCTGTTTCTGTGCCGTAATATTTGGCATAGCTAACCAACTGACAATAAATACTACTAAGTATAAGAGTTTCAAAAGCTTCATGTTAATCTCTATAGTGGCAACATTTGGGTAAGGCCAAATAAACCGAATCTGGCGCCATAAATAAGTCCGTATCGTAACCAGCCATGGCTACTGTACGCTGCAGCTGGTCGGCTGAAATTTCATTGGAGTAATATCTCAAGGTGATTTTTTCATTGTGCTGATTCCATTGAGCCGATTTTACTGCATCAATCTGGAGACTCTCAAGAATTGACGTTTCACAAGAAGGACAACATCCTTTTGCTGTGAAGGTGATCGCTTCAATAGGTTTACAACCTATAATAAAAAAAGCTATTAGTGTTCGTGATCTCCGGAACATTTGTGTGTTTCCTTTTCTGATCTATACTTACAGCATTCATGAATTTTTGCATAGACTTCTTCTGATGCTTTAATCAAATCTGTATCGTGCCCTACGCTAGTTGCGAGACGATGAACATCAAGAATATCAGGGAAATGTTTCGTTTTATAAACAACGTGAAGCTGATGTGTCTCGAGGTCATAATCGGCAATCACTATGCCTTTAACATCATATGCCTTTTCAATGCGTTCTTCACACATTCCGCAAACTCCTCCTACTTCAAAAGTTACATCTACTTTTTTCTGAGCAGATATATTGGTGACTAAAAGTAGGCTGAAAACTACAAATATTAAATTCTTCATAATACAAGTTTAAGGCACTATACCTTACTTCTCACTTTAGTAACAATTGTTATGAAAATTAATATTCTACTTTGACGTCAAATTTGAAGACGGAAATTCTCTATTCATACAAGCAATATTAGTAATCCTTAAGAGATAATTGGCTAACCTTGGCTGCCACAAAAGCATGGCGGATGAGTTCTTACAAGTAGATACACAAGCTCCACAGTTTTCTGCTATCTCAAGTGCATCTAGACACATTGCCTCTCCTAGCTCAAGGAAATCAGCAGGGTTTAATTATTTATTATTAAAAAATAATACTTTGAAAGGTATTATCTTTGCCGCATTAAAATAACAATATGACAGAAGTTATCGGAAGAGGGAAATCTTTTCTCTCAACTTTGAGAGAAGATAAATGGTGGATTAGTCCTATGTTAGTGCTTTCTGTACTACTTGGTTTTATTATTTATTCTACTTGGGCTGCTTGGCAAGGAGAATACTTTTGGTGGAGTGGAGCCGTAAATGCAGAAGGTTTTGGAGGCTATCTCTCTCCTTTTTATTCACCACCCTTATTTCTTAAAGAAGGAATGAATGGTATTCCACCTATTTCTCATGCATTATTTGGAGAATGGCCAGATTGGTTGTGGTGGCTTCCTGGATATTCTCCAGCTTGGCTTATTTTGGTGTTTCCCCTTTCTTTTAGATTCACATGCTATTATTATAGAAAAGCATATTATAGGGCATTTACATTTTCTCCGCCAGCTTGTGCCGTTGGAGGTATCCCACAAAAAAATTATAAAGGAGAAACTGGGGCTTTATGGATTCAAAACTTGCATAGAT
>DQKQ01000233.1 GCA_015660615.1 Flavobacteriales bacterium | reverse complement strand
TCGTACACGTCGCCTTGTTGGATAAGTCGTTTCACCTCATCTAACACCTTGAGATAGTGAGTTTTATCCCAAGACCAAACCATTTCTCCTTGAATCTCCTCCTGAACTTTATTCTCCCTTTTAATTGACTCAAGAGCTTCTATCATTCTTGGGTCGTCGTCGTCACCACTTAAAATTTCTAAAGACGAATCGGAAAATCTAATTGCGATTTCAGGTTCCCACCAAGCTAGGACGGGATGGCCTAGAGAGCTTGGGTTGCGAGTTTCAAGATGCTCTATCTCGTTTTTCAGATCATAACCAAGCCAACCGAAAGTCCAAGCACTACCCAATTTACTAAAAGCCTCGAGAGCCTCGAGAATACCGGGCTTAGGTTTTTCGAAAATAAGTTCACGTTTTGATCCAAGGCCTAAGTAGCAAAAGGCGTTTGGATTTGGGTCAAAAAGTAGTACAACGTGAGATTCACTTTCACAGAGGGAATTTAAATCAGGAACGTGCACTTAGGAAAGATCTTTTAAATATGAAGTGCCCTATCGCCAGTAGCTGCAAGAGCTGCTTCCTTCAGAGCTTCGGTGAATGTAGGGTGGGCGTGACTCATGCGGGAGATATCTTCTGCGGAAGCACGGAATTCCATTGCGACGACAGCTTCGGCGATCATGTCAGCGGCGCGAGGGCCTATCATATGAACTCCTAGAATTTCATCCGTCTCTGCATGAGCTAGGACTTTAACTTGTCCGTCAGTATCCATACTCGCACGAGCACGTCCGCTGGCTTTAAATGGGAAAGACCCCACCTTATAATTGACTTTATCGGCTTTTAACTGCTCCTCGGAGCGGCCAACAGATGCAACTTCAGGCCAAGTGTAAACAACTCCTGGGATTAGGTTGTAGTCTATGTGTGGATTTTCGCCGTTAATAGTTTCTGCTACAAACACACCCTCCTCTTCGGCCTTGTGAGCGAGCATTGCGCCTTTAATAACGTCGCCTATAGCATAGATGTGGGGTTGAGATGTGCGAAGGTTTTCATCTACTGGAATCATTCCGCGCTCGTCAGTATAGATACTGACAGCTTCGAGGTTGAGACCATCAGTGAACGGTTTGCGCCCAACACTTACAAGACAGTATTCCGCTTTAAAAGTTAGTTCTTCGCCCTTTTTATTATCGGCCTTAACTGTGACGCTCCGCCCTGCGGCTTTAACCTCTTTTACTCCGGCTTTAAGATGAAACTTCATCCCTAGTTTTTTCAATGATCGAAGTAGTTCTTTTCCGAGAGTTCTATCCATATTAGGAATTAACGCATCCATATATTCGATCACGGTAACTTCCGTTCCGAGACGAGCATATACAGACCCTAGCTCTAGCCCGATAACACCGCCACCTATGACGATTAGGGATTTAGGGAGTTTGGCAAGAGAAAGAGCTTCAGTAGAAGTGATGACACGCTTTTTATCAATTTCGATAAATGGGAGGGAGCCAGGCTTAGAGCCAGTAGCAATGATCACGTTTTTCGCACCGAGATGGTACACATCACCTTTAGAAGGTGTTACAGAAACGGAGTGAGAATCTACGAAAGCACCCAGGCCGTGATGAACGTCGATGTTGTTCTTTTTCATCAGGAAGTCAATGCCGGCAGTACTAGCACCGACAACTTCATTTTTACGACTTACCATTTGAGGGAAATCGAGAGATAACGCACCCACTCCGATGCCATGAGAAGAGAATTGCTCTTTCGCACGGTGATAATGTTCAGAACTATCGAGTAGAGCTTTCGAAGGAATACAACCTACGTTGAGGCAGGTCCCACCTAAGGTTGAGTACTTCTCGATAATAGCAGTTTTATTACCAAGTTGTGCAGATCGGATAGCTGCTACGTAGCCTCCAGGACCACTTCCGATAACGATTGCGTCGTACGATTCCATAACAGTTGCAAAATTAGATGCAATTAGGTGCCAAAGGTAGCCAACTCTTGCCCGCTCTGTCGTTTCTTTGTCGGGCATATGTGGTCAAAAATAGCTTCAATTATATTGCGCTACCGTTTTGCGGTGCTTATCGCTCTTGGTGGTATGACCGTTTTTATGGCGACTTACATCCCGAAACTTAGACTTGTGTATGAGTTCGGTGGGTTGTTGCCAGAGGATGATTCGACATACATAGACCACATTAAGTTTCTAGAGCATTTCGGGGCGGATGGAAATTTACTCGTTCTAGGAATTGATGACAAGAAGATTTATGATGCAGAAGGCTTCCAGGATTGGTATGATCTTGCTGAAGACATACGTGATGTGAGAGTTGTAGTTGACGGAGTAGAGACTCAAATTATCGACTCAGTTTTCAGTGTTAATCAAACTTTTAGTGTTGAGAAGGATACTACTGATGCGACTTTTAAATTAGTGCCTTTGGCGCCAGATTTAACCAGAGGAGGTCCCGCTTTAAGCCAAGAAAGGGTAGATGAAATCTACTCTCAAGTGAGGAACTTGCCATTCTATGACGGATTACTTTTCTCTAAAAAGTCTGATGCGACACTGATGTTGGTCTTTATCGATCCAGTGCTTTTCAACTCTGAAGATAGAGGAACTGTAGTTGAGGATATTACAGCCCTTGCTGATAAATGGAGTGAGGAAACAGGTATGAAAGTCTACATGAGTGGACTTCCCTTTGTTAGAATCCAAATGACGAGTGAAGTCAAAGACGAGATAGGTTGGTTTATCGGTGCCGCGCTTTTAGTAACGTTCTTGCTCTTACTTATATTCTTTAGAAACTTTATCACGGCGCTAGTTTGTTTGAGCGTGGTGTCGATAGGTGTTGTTTGGTCTACTGCATCGATAGCGTTATTTAACTTCCCCATCACGCTTCTTATGTCTCTTATCCCTCCTTTAATCATCGTTATTGGAGTGCCGAATTGTATATATCTGGTGAATAAATATCACGCGGAATACAAGAAGCACGGGAATAAGGCGATGGCTTTACAAAGGATGATTACTAAGGTAGGGAATGCGACGCTACTTACGAACATCACGACTGCTTTGGGTTTTGCGACTTTTATGTTCACTGAGAGCAGCATATTGAAGGAATTCGGTACTATCGCGGCTCTTAATATTTTAGCGGTTTTTGTGATTTCTATAACTCTAATCCCAACTCTTCTTACTCTTATACCTTCTCCAGCTGAACGCCAAACTTCCCATCTAGATCGCAAATGGATTTTCAAAGTCGTACAGGTATTTATACATCTAGTTCAAGATAGAAGACGCTTTGTGTATCTCCTAACTGTTGCCGTTTTAGGGCTTTCTATTGCTGGTATGGTGCAGATGAAGACGACCGGAAATATCGTCGATGACCTCCCAGATAATGGTAGAGTTAAGACTGATTTGGCTTGGATAGAGGAGAATTTTAATGGGGTAATGCCTTTTGAAATGCTTATTGATTCTGGGGAAGAGGGAGAGGCATTGTCACCTGATAACCTTAAGAAGATAGAACGTATGCAGAACTTGCTTGCGGAATATCCTGAGTTCAGCAGAAGTATGTCTGCTGTAGATGCTACTAAATTTGCTATGCAAGCTTTAAATAAAGGCAAGCGAGCTGGTTACCGCCTTCCGATTTCTAACAGAGAGAAGATGACGCTTCGCTCATACTCTCGTAGAACGGAGAAGAAAGCTCAAGACAGCGAGAACGCCTCTAGCGTTTTGAGGAATTTCCTCGATTCATCTAAAACGATAACACGTATTTCTGCCCAAATTGCCGATATCGGCACACTAGAAATGGATGCCTTAATTGACAATTTGCGTCCTCGTATGGATTCCATATTCCCCAAAGATAAGTTCGACGTGACTTTGACCGGTACTAGTATAGTATTACTTGAGGGGACTCACTATCTCATAAAAAACCTCGCAATCAGCATTTCCCTTGCTATCATCCTTATAGCCCTTTTAATGGCGCTTCTATTCACCTCGGTCCGAATGGTGTTTATAGCTCTTCTTCCTAACATCATGCCCCTGCTATTTACTGCCGGAGTAATGGGTTGGACGGGCATTCCTATAAAGCCATCTACCATTCTAGTGTTCTCTATCGCCTTCGGAATTTCGGTTGATGATACCATTCACTTCCTTGCCAAATACAGGCAAGAACTAACTCGCTTAGACTGGAATATCAAGAGAGCGGTAATCCTAGCAGTTGAAGAAACAGGCGTTAGCATGATGTACACTTCTATAGTTCTATTTTGTGGGTTCATGATGTTCTCTATGTCTGAATTCGACGGTACTCGCTCGCTAGGAATCCTTGTAAGTGTAACGCTTTTCGTAGCTATGTTCGCTAACCTCATACTCCTCCCGTCCTTATTACTTAGTTTCGAGAAGTTCGTTACCACGAAATCTTTCCAAGAGCCTATGATGGAGTTAATAGACGAGGAGAATGATATCGAACTTGAGGAATTAAAGGTACAATTAGGGCTCACACCAGGTAAAGGTGAGGAGTCTCATGAAGATTTAGTAAAACGCCGTAAATTAGACTCATGAAAGGGATAATTTTAGCTGGGGGAAGCGGCACTCGACTTTGGCCACTTACTAAAGCAGTGAGTAAACAGCTCATGCCAGTCTTCGATAAACCTATGATTTACTACCCTATTTCGACGCTTATGTTAGCCGGAATTAGAGAAATTCTAATCATTACGACCCCAGAAGATTCAGATGCTTTTAAAAGACTTTTGGGTGATGGGTGTCAGCTTGGATGCACTTTCGAGTACGCCGTGCAGGAGGTTCCTAACGGTCTCGCTCAGGCATTTGTGATAGGCGAGGAATTTATAGGGGATAGCAATATAGCACTTGTTTTAGGAGACAATATCTTCCATGGAAATCATTTTGGACGCCAAATGCGCTCTAATATCTCCATAGATGGCGCTCTCATATACGCGTACTATGTTCGTGACCCAGAGAGGTACGGAGTGGTAGATTTCGATGAGGAAGGCAATGCTATAAGCTTGGAGGAGAAACCCACTAACCCTAAGACTAATTTCGCTATTCCAGGCCTGTATTTCTACGATAATAACGTTGTCGAGATTGCAAAAAAACTCAAGCCAAGCGCTCGTGGAGAGTATGAGATTACGGATATAAACAAAGCATATTTAGAACGAGGTAAACTCAAGGTCAGCAAGCTCAATAGAAATATGGCCTGGTTAGATACAGGAACACACGAAAGTCTTCACGCAGCCTCGCAATACGTTCAGGTAGTAGAACAAAGACAAGGTCTTAAAATCGGCTGCATCGAAGAAGTTGCATGGAGAATGGGCTATATAAGCGATGCGGAATTGAAGGAGCTCGCAGACCCACTACGCAAAAGCGGATATGGAGATTACCTGCTTGCTCAAATAGCAAAAAAGTCCAGATAAAGAAGGAGGAATAGGATGTCAACATTAACCCTTTATGAAAAATTTAGTGCGGGACTTAACAAGTTTCTATCCGAATTTCCATCTGACGGACTTTACGCACCAATTCACTATCTGTTAAATATTCACGGGAAACGAATTAGACCACTTTTAGCTCTTTCTGTTTGTGAAGCCGAGGGCTCTTCGATTGAAAAAGCTATGCCAGCAGCGATCGCAGTGGAGTTGTTTCACAACTTCACTCTTATGCACGACGATATTATGGATAAAGCTCCGCTTAGGCGAGGGCAATTGACGGTGCACAAAGTTTATGGTGAAGACGCGGCTATTTTGAGTGGTGACGCGATGTTTGCTCTGGCGAGCATATCACTTTAAGACGTTAACGAAAGTGCTCTTCTCGAAATATTAAAGATCTACAATAGAACTTCTCGTGAAGTCTGCGAAGGCCAGCAATTGGATATGGAGTACGAGAACATTAACGATGTAACGATAGAACATTATCTTGAGATGATTCGTCTAAAAACTTCAGTTTTATTGGCTTGTTCATGCGCGATGGGGGCTATTTCTGCTGGTGCTTCTAAGGACAGGGTTGAGCTTTGGTATAACTTTGGAGAACAAACAGGCCTTGCATTCCAAATCCAAGACGACCTTCTAGATACTTTTGGCGATTCAGAAATCACAGGAAAAAAGGTTGGGGGAGATATACTTTCGGAAAAGAAAACTTTTATTTGGCTTTATACAAAAGCGCAGGGGATGATGCCTGAAAATCTATCAAGTTGTTTAGAAAGTACAGAGAAAGTATCACTATTAAAGTCGGCCATGATAGAATCAGGGGCTGACATTGCGGCTCGTAAAAAAATGATGGTATATACAGAAAATGCACGTACCGCACTATCTCAGCTCGACCTTAGTTCTGACCACCTTAAAACGTTCGAGAATCTACTTAGTTCCGTTACAGAACGCACTTCATGAATCCCTGAATCAACCTCACAGATCAAACACCTTACATTCAACATAATAGAATGAATTTGTTATTTGGAGATATATATATTTACCTATTATATTTAGTGAGATTAGCCTACCATCAATTGTTTAAGCAGTTGTAACTTCGCACTGGCATTTATAACTAATTCATTAGCGTGGATCCATTATCGTTTTTAAACAACGTTGACCCTAAGCAATTGGACGTATTATACGCTCAATATCTCAACAACCCAGATTCTGTTGACCGCTCTTGGCGACTTTTTTTTGCTGGTTTCGATTTAGCTAATTCTCATTTCAGTGATGATGCAGCTTCTCCTCAAACTCTCAAGGAATTCAAGGTTCTCGATCTAATCCACGGATATAGAGCCCGTGGACACCTGTTTACTTTAACTAATCCTGTTCGCACTCGCCGCAGTTATTCTCCTGACCTATCACTGGAAAATTACGGATTAGACAATTCCGATCTAGATATAGTTTTCCAGGCGGGAAATGAAATAGGTTTGGGACCAATTTCGCTAAAAGAAATCGTTGCGCATCTAGAAGAAACATACTGTAATAGTATCAGCACGGAGTATATGTATATCCGCGAGCCGAAGCGGGTGCAGTGGATACGTAAAAATATTGAACTCGATAAACGCAAGAAATTTGATGCTGTCGAACGCTTACAGATCCTAAAAAAGATCAGCCAAGCAACTCTTTTTGAGGAATTTCTTCAGAAGAAGTTTATTGGCCAAAAGCGTTTCTCTCTCGAAGGCGGGGAATCCCTTATCCCAGCCCTAGACACTCTCATCGAGCAAGGAACCAAGAGCGGAGTTAAAGAGGTTGTAATAGGGATGGCTCATAGAGGGCGGTTAAGTACTCTTGCTCACATATTAGGGAAATCGTATCGAGATATTTTTAGTGAATTTCAGGGCAAAGATTTTGAGGGCGGCGACAACCTAGAAGGCGATGTGAAGTATCACTTAGGTCATTCATGCACTCGAATAACTGATTCAGATAATGAAGTAGCTATAACTCTTGCTCCTAATCCATCACACCTCGAAGCGGTAGATCCTGTGGTACTGGGTATTTCTCGTGCGAGAATCGACGAAAGAGGTGGTGATGAGAACGCAGTACTTCCCATTTTAGTTCATGGAGACGCTGCTATTGCAGGTCAGGGAGTTGTTTACGAAGTAGTTCAAATGGCTGGACTCGAAGGTTATAAAACAGGCGGGACTATTCACATTATTGTAAACAACCAAATCGGTTTTACCACCAACTACCTAGACGCACGAACATCTACGTATTGCACGGATATAGGGAAAGTTACTCAAAGTTTAATTTTCCACGTAAATGCGGATTACCCAGAAGCGGTCGTGCAAGTGATGAGAATAGCTCTTAAGTACAGACAAACCTTCCACAGGGATGTTTTCGTTGATTTATTAGGCTATAGAAAGTATGGACACAACGAGGGAGATGAGCCTAAATTTACTCAACCGAAGCTCTATAAAGCCATAGCCGCACATAGTTCTCCATACGAAATTTATCTTGCGCAGCTAATATCAGATGGCAATTTGACCGAGGAAGAAGGAGCAACTTTAAGGAAGGCTCAAATAGACCGAATGGAAGACGGTCTCAGAATAGCTAAACAAAAGGACACAAACTCAGTTGAGAATTTCTTATCTGACATTTGGAAGGGTTATCGCACTGCTACTCACGAAGAACTAACAACTTCTCCTGATACGAGGTATCCTGCTAAGAAGATAAGGGAGATTGGGGTTTCAATAAGTACACTTCCAGAAGGCAAGACGTTCTTCAGGAAAGTGGCAAAGCTCCTCAAGGACAGACGCAAAATGCTCGATTCAGATAAACTAGATTGGGGTATGGCAGAAATTTTAGCATACGGAACCCTACTAGTAGAAGGCCATCCAGTGAGAATTAGCGGCCAAGATGTAGAGAGAGGAACTTTCTCACATCGGCACGCCGTTCTTAAGACCGATGACAATGAGGAGAAAATTATTCCTCTAAACAATCTAAAGAAAGGTCAGGCTGAACTAAGTATCTACAACTCGTTACTTTCAGAGTATGCAGTTGCTGGGTTTGATTTCGGCTACGCGTTTGCTCGCCCTAATGGGCTTACAATTTGGGAAGCTCAATTTGGAGATTTTAACAATGGAGCGCAGATCATTTGGGATCAGTTCTTGAGTGCTACTGAGGATAAGTGGCGAACTATGAATGGTCTTACTCTACTTTTACCGCATGGGTACGAGGGTATGGGATCAGAACATAGCTCAGGCCGTCTTGAAAGATTCCTCACACTTGGATCTGGAGAAAATATTATTGTTGCTAACTGTACTACTCCTGCCCAAATGTATCACCTCTTACGTCGACAGGTTATACGTCCTTTCCGCAAACCGCTAGTGGCATTTACCCCTAAGAAATTACTCCGCTACCCGAAAGCTATTTCTACAGTGAGCGATCTCGCTAAGGGTAAGTTCAACGAGGTAATTGACGATCCTCGCATGGGAAAAGCTCCTGCAGCTAAGAAAGTTGATGCGATAATGCTGTGCTCTGGTAAAATCTATTACGATGTACTTGAGAAATTTGATATGCTGGACTCTAAAATCACGGAGAACATCGCTTTAGTGCGCATAGAGCAACTCCACCCATTTCCAAAAAGTGCTATCGATAAGATTGTAAAGAGATATGGAAAGAAAGCAAAAGTTGTTTGGCTTCAAGAAGAACCAAGAAATATGGGCGCTTGGCCGTTTATATCTATTCATTATAAAGGAGAATTAGAAAAGGCCATTACCCGACCTGCTAGCGGAACGACTGCTTCGGGATCTCATCTTATCTACTCACGTAGACACAACGCCATAATAGATGCCGTTCTTGAATACGCTCACTAAAAATATTGAATCATGCCAATACTTGAAATGAAAGTCCCTAGTCCAGGAGAGAGCATATCTGAAGTAGAAATTTCTGCTTGGCTTGTAAGTGATGGAGATTACGTCGAAAAGGACCAAGCCATTGCTGAAGTAGATTCAGATAAGGCTACTCTAGAGTTACCGGCTGAAATGGCTGGAATTATTTCTCTTAAAGTAGAAGAAGGAGATGTTGTTCCTGTTGGAGGCGTTTGCTGCCTAATAGATACTGACGCAGAAAGACCAGCTGGGTCAACTACTTCAGTTGCAGCAACTCCAGTTCCAATCGAGACTCCTGCCCCAACTCCAGAACCTGTAGTTAGATCAAAAGCCCAAACTTCTACAGGAAGCTATGCTGAAGGTCATACGTCTCCAGCAGCACGTAAAATGATGGCAGATAAGGGAATTTCAACTGGATCACTTTCGGGGTCAGGAAGAGATGGGCGAGTTCTGAAACAGGATGTATTATCAGCACTCGCCGCTGGGTTTGACCCCAATTCAGCTTTAGCAAAAGCTGGATGGACGGGTTCTCGCGAAACACGTATAGAACGCATGTCTATGCTGCGTAGAAAAGTAGCTGAAAGACTTGTAGGGGTGAAGAACGATACAGCTATGCTTACTACTTTCAACGAGGTAGATATGAAGCCCATAATGGATCTTAGAAAGAAGTACAAGAATAAGTTTAAGGAAGAAAAAGGAGTGGGGTTAGGTTTCATGGGTTTCTTTACAAAGGCCGTTACTATAGCTCTGGCTAAATTCCCAGGTGTTAACGCTATGATAGACGGAAAGGACGCAATTTTTCATGAATACGCAGATATTTGTATTGCAGTTAGCTCTCCCAAAGGACTCATGGTTCCAGTGGTTCGCAATGCAGAAGTGATGTCTCTAGCAGAAATAGAAGGAGAGATCAAAAGACTTGCTGTCCGCGCCAGAGATGGACAACTTACAGTAGATGAGATGCAAGGTGGAACATTCACCATCACGAACGGTGGAGTTTTCGGTTCAATGCTTTCTACCCCTATTATCAACCCACCCCAAAGCGCAATCCTCGGAATGCACAATATTGTTGAGCGACCGGTCGCTGTCGATGGCAAGGTTGAAATCCGTCCTATAATGTATGTAGCTCTCAGCTATGACCACAGAATAGTCGACGGAAAGGAAAGCGTAAGCTTCCTATACTTAGTAAAGGAACTCCTAGAAAAGCCTGAGCTTATGCTCTTCGGCGGCAAAGAGCCTAATGAAGTTCTTTTGGGGCTTTAAATTTCAACTATTAATATCTTGCCAGAGAGGAATCAATCTCCTCCTGCCACCCTAAGATTCCCCCAGTTAAATTCACAAGGTTAGTGTAGCCATGAGTGTCTTCGAGTTTGCGTATAGCACTTGCACTTCTTGCGCCGGATCTACATTGAACTACGACTGGAATATCCTTAGGAATTCTGTCGGTGCTTTCAAGTACAGTTGCAAGTGGAATTAATTCACCTCCGATTTCAGCGATACCGTATTCGTATGGTTCGCGAACATCGATAAGGAGGTGATCAACCCCTTCTTTCCGCCACTTATCTAATATACTTACGCTAATCTCGGCAACCTCACGGGGTTGCTCAGACTTTATGTCTATCCCACAGAACTGCTCGTAATTGATAAGCTTAGTTTGGGTAGGATTTTCACCATTAAGTGGGTTGTTTTTATTCTTCCGTACTTTTAAGATTCGTGTTGTGAATCCAGTTGCGTCGAATAGAAAGAGTCTTCCACTTAGGGTGTCTCCTATGCCTGAAATCACTTTGAGAACTTCAAGAGCTTGCAGAGATCCTAAGATCCCAGGAAGCACTCCTATAACTCCCCCTTCAGCACAACTAGGGACTAAGCCTGGAGGTGGGGGAGAAGGGAATAGGTCTCTGTAATTAGGGCCGCGCGTGCCATCAGGTAAGAGCAGATTAAAGACGGAAGCTTGGCCTTCAAACCTGAATATACTTGCGTAAACATTTACCTTATCCTCAAGTACACAGGCGTCGTTAACTAAGTAACGTGTAGGGAAGTTATCTGTTCCGTCTGCCACTACATCGTACTGCTTAACGAGCTCACGCGCATTATCTACAGTGAACATAGTATCGTGGACCTCGATTGAAATATGTGGATTTAAAGACTCTAGGCGCTTACTTGCTGCCACTACTTTTGACACACCAACATCTTGAATTCCAAAGAGAACTTGCCTTTGCAAGTTAGAAACATCGACGATGTCAAAATCTACAATTCCGATTCGTCCAACACCTGCTGCCGCTAAGTATAAAAGTAGCGGACTTCCAAGCCCACCTGAACCTATGACAAGAACGCTGGAAGCTTTCAGCTTTTTTTGGCCTTCAATGTTAAATTCTGGAATAATCAGGTGACGGCTATATCTCTCTAACTCTTCTTTTGAAAATGTAATATTGTGATGTGACATATTTAATTTATTTAGACCCTCCAGCTATAGCGGGGATGATAATAACCTCGTCTCGATCGTCAATCTTAGTGTTGACGCCTTCTAGTTCGTTGATGTCCTCATCGCCTACATAAACGCGAATGAACCTTCTAAGTTCACCAGCATCATCAAAAAGATGCTTTTTAACTCCTTCGTTAGCAGAAGATAGAGCATTTAGAAGCTCTTTTACGTTTGTGGCAGATGC
>DQKQ01000146.1 GCA_015660615.1 Flavobacteriales bacterium | reverse complement strand
TTCGAAAGCGGGCGATTGGTAATTTTAATGGATGGCGGATCAGCTTCTGCAAGCGAAATCGTAGCTGGAGCAGTGCAGGATTGGGATAGGGGGTTAATCGTAGGTAGACGATCTTTCGGAAAAGGCTTGGTCCAAAGGCCTATTAAACTCGGTGACGGTTCTGCTGTCAGAATGACTGTTCAGAAATACTACACCCCAGCCGGAAGATGTATTCAGAAATCATACGATGAAGGTGTGGAAGCCTACAGATTAGAAAAATATGAAAGGTTTGAAAGTGGAGAGTTACTTTCTGTGGACTCTTTAGACCTTCCAGACTCACTGAAATACTACACACGCATCAAAAAGCGAACGGTCTATGGAGGAGGGGGAATTATCCCTGATGTTTTCGTTCCTATAGATACAACCTCAAGCAGTGAATCTTTCAGGATACTACTTCGTAAGGGACTTATGAGTAGATACGCTCTTGAGTACGTAGATAACAATAGGACCAGCATTGAAAGCGACTATCCCACTGAAGATGACTTCGTAGCTAACTTCTCGGTTTCTGAGAGTGAGATTGAAAAGTTTAAGGTTTGGGCTGAAAGCCAAGGAACGGAAGAAAGTCCCATCGTTATTTCTGAAGAAGACTGGACTATTTCTGGGAATGCGATCATACTAAGACTCAAAGCTTTTTTGGGCAGAAATGTTTATGATCAAGCTACTTTTTATAGAATAATAGGAGGTCTTAACGAATCTCTACAGGAGGCTGTTAAGATTCTGAAAGACGGAACGTTTGAGAAAAGTGATTTAGCCCATAGAACGTTTAAATAAGTGAATTTATTCTTATTTTTGCACTCCTACTTAACAATTAGAAATCAAACAATAAATATTTAATATGTCTAGACTATCACTAGTTACATCAATTATCGTCTCTACCATCCTATTCTCATGTGGGTCAGGCGAAACATCTAACTCTAAGCCTATCTCTGAAAGCAGTAAATCTGAAGCGGTTGATCCACCAGAAAACGCAAAGCCGGAGAAATTTGACCCTGCTAAAAAGCAAGCTCCAGAGCCAGCTGGACCCTTAACTGGAATTTCTTTCAATGAGTACGAACACGATTTCGGTGTTATGGACGAAGGTGATGTTGTTACATACTACTTCGAATTCACTAACACTGGAGCGGAACCACTCATCTTAGATAAGTGTAAAGGATCATGTGGTTGCACTGTTCCACAATGTCCTAAGAACCCTATCGCTCCAGGAGAGTCTGGCTCTATCGAAGTGAAGTTCAACTCTAAAGGAAAGAAGAATAAACAAACAAAAAAGGTTACTGTTACTGCGAACACTGACCCTGCACAGACTATCCTTACAATTAAGGCTAACGTTACTCCTGCTCCTGCAGAGTAATCGTATTTAAACTATAAAAAAAGGGAGACCATAATTGGCCTCCCTTTTTTTGTGTAATATTGTTTTATTTAATCTCCGGTTAGCCTTCAGCCCCGTCATCTCTAGCGTCCGCGTCTGCCGACTCCACATTTTCTGTAGCTCCAGATTCTATATACAGCAGTAATTCACGCATTTGCTCTGATTGGGATATTTCTCCGTTTCGCTCGAAAGCGTAAGCTACATTACCTATGAGGCGACGAATAATATCTATTGGAGCGCAAGGCCCACAATTACTTTCATCTACTGGTAAATCAAGGTGACTAAGGAATTCACTAACATCACTGGGATGAATTACAGTTCCTTCGCTGAATGGATTGATATAAAACAGTATGCCAGAAGGAAGTTCGTTCCCCTCCACCAACTCACTTCCGTCGTGAACATGATGTTCATCACAATAACATAGAATAAAGTGGTTAGGTAGATTTACTCCGTGGATGGGCAGCTTTAAATCACGTGCGATAGCTAAGTATAGAGTGCCAAGACCTAATGGATTGCCCATTTTTAAATCCATAACATCACCTATTAAAGCGTCTTTGGGATTCGGATGTCCAGATCTAGAATTAAGAAACCCTTCTTCGCTAAATAGGACGTGATTTAAAATCCTTACCTGCTCTAAAGCTGTGAGTTCTTCATTCAATTCAAGCCAAACATCTCTTTTAAGTTTCTCGTACTTCGCCTTTATCGCTTCAACATCTAAAAGAGGATCTGCAGCTTTATGAATTAAAAGCGCTCCTTCTAGAATGTTTTGGGCTCCCGAATCATGCCAGTTTTTAATTGCTTTTTTCACAAAAGCTCCATGAAGACCCTCTACTAACTCATCTAGACGATTTTCATGAACTGCACATTGAGATTTACTTGCTCTATGATCTATAATAGCCGGGAGAATTGAATCCCCTTTAGACATTAGCTCCTCTCGGACGTGCTGATAAACACCTTCGTCAGGGTCATCTAAAAGTTGAATCAAAGCATGTATTTCAGAAACGCTCATTAATGTACATATTAGTTCAGGTACTGATGTGACCAAAAATAGCTACTCATTTTATCTAATTTTCACAATTATTAATCACTTATCCAACCGAAGGTGTTGATGGGGTAACTTTACATAAATGAAATCATACCCTAGATTATTTTATGCCTTGTTCTTTACAACAATCTTTCTATTAATCATTTGGGGTGTCTATTTCATCGATATAATCTACGAATTGGGACTCACGGCACATGGGAACAGGCCTCGAGAACTACGCGGACTCAAAGGAATTGTGACTTTTCCATTTCTTCACGGGAGCCTTTCTCACATCTGGAACAACACCGCATCCTTCTTTGTCCTCAACGGGCTTCTGTTTTATTTCTACAGATCTTTAGCCGTTCGAGTTTGGGTGATATCGTTTTTTGCTACTGGCGTATTGCTTTGGATGTTTGGAGGAGGTGGCAATCACATTGGAGCCAGCGGAATGGTGTATGCACTCGCATCATTTTTATTTTTGAGCGGCATAGTTCGTAAAAACCTCCTACTGCTCAGAGTTACATTACTAGTAGCCTTTTTATATGGAGGAATGGTTTGGCTTATGCTTCCTTTAAAAGAGCATGTAAGTTGGGAAGGTCATTTGGCCGGTGCGCTATCAGGAGCTGTTCTTGCTTTTTATTATCGCAACATGGGACCTAAAAACCCTATATATAAGTATGAACTCTCGGAAGCTGCTGACGAAGACCTTCCGGAATGGTGGATGCGAGGCAATCCCAACCACCCTGACACCATCGCTCAACTTGCAGAAAATGAAGCAGAGAAATCGACGTTAATCGACCAACAAACAGACTCCACTAGAAACGGAGGGTTCACATATCAGTGGGCAGCAAGGGTTAATAAAAAGACTAATACCAAGGCTAAGGCTAAGTCTAAGCCTAAAAAGCAGAATCAGAAACCAGAGCAATAGATTTTATAGGCTTTAATTATTAAGCATTACAGGCATAACGAGCATTAGTACATCCTCCCCTTCTTCTTCAG
>DQKQ01000174.1 GCA_015660615.1 Flavobacteriales bacterium | reverse complement strand
GCCCAGGTGAGTTTGTTGAAGTCTTAGGATGTATAGACCAAGGTGCTTGTAACTATGATTCTGCAGCAAACACAGATGATGGATCTTGTGAATACACTTCTTGTTCTGGATGTGCAGACCCTATGGCATGTAATTACGATCCATCAGCATTAATTGACGACGGTTCTTGTGACTACACTTCTTGTTCAGGATGTATGGAGGCTAATGCTTGTAACTACGACGCTGATGCAACAATGGATGACGGATCTTGTGAATTCGAGTCTTGTGACTGCCCAGAGGATGTTAACGGAGATGGCGTTATATCTGTAGCGGACATACTTGTTCTTCTTGGAGAGTTCGGTTGCACGTCTGGATGTTCAGTTGATATCAATGATGACGATGCAACTAACGTTCAAGATATATTGCTATTACTTGCAGCGTTCGGTACTACTTGCTAATCACTCGTTATAATATATAATATAAAAAGGGATGCCGATTGGGTGTCCCTTTTTTATTTCTGCAATGTTGCCAAACATCTATATCATAATAGCTGTATCTTAAATATCTAAATCTAAGACTATGAGATATTTACTTTTATCTTTAACATGTTTGCTTTTATTGGGATGTGAAAGCACTCATACAACCAGAAAGATCATTCAAAATGATTCCTCCTATTCATTACAAATAGATTATTTCAGTGGGTATTATGACATGGATAGTATTTACACTCTACCTATAAACTCATATGTTTATATAGAATTAACCCAAAAGCTTGGAAATAAACCATGTGAAATCCCCTCATCTCCGTGTTCAATATCTGAAAATAGTACACTTGTAGTTTTGCTTGATGATTTTACATTTACAGGGGACTTCAGAAATGAATTCAATTGGACAGAATCTATAAGTGGCAATAAGCATACTATTCAGGTTTGTACTTATGTTATTACGGATGATGATTTTGAATAACAAGTTTACTCTGTTGCCTAATTGTTAAGCGTGAATTGTTAAGCGTGCGTGAGCGTGGGGAGTGTAATCTTAAGGGCAACCATCGCTGAAGATTGAGAGGAAGTACAGGATGTCACCAACAGTTACACTTCCATCAGAGTCGATGTCAGCTGTGCAATCGCCAGAGCATCCGAATTCACTTAGAATCACTAACAAATCTGCGACATTCATTCCGCCGTCCCCATTAATGTCTCCCGGGCAGCAAGGTGGTTCACATGTGCCGTCATCTATTGTAGCCGTAGAGTCGTAGTTACAAGAATTAAAGTCGGTACAACCATATATGCCTGAGCCGGGTAATATAACGAAAGACTTGAAGCCGGATGGGGCAGTCATGGGCCGTCTTTGGACTTTTCCTGAATAAGAAGCTGCCTGAACGTAATATTCAATCACACCCCCATCTCCTGAAAGAGTGGGTATTTCACCCTCAAAGTAGCCGCCTCCTATTGAAGTCATTGTCGCGGGAATAAAACTGAACGATCCTTGGACGCGCCAATAAATAGAAGCTAATGATATTCCGTCGCGGTGTTTTATGTAAGCAGAAATAGTGTGCCCGTTCGGATTGCTTACTTCATTTTCTAGAGCTTGGTAGCTAATTAACAATGGGTCTTCAACACCTATCTCGTGTATGATACAGTGTATGGCTCCCGAAGCGGAGATGATGGCTTCTGGGTTGTTGTCGCAGTCGATGGGAACGATGGTGTAGCCTGGGAGAAGTTCCTCGTAAATACGTAGAGCAGTGGTGTCGTACTGTTCGTAGTATGTGGGGACGAGAAGCGTTTTGTTGACGAACATAGAGTTCGTGTAGGTGCAGTAATATCCGCCCGAGTTAGGATATCCTCCGCCTTGTTGTGGGGGAGCGGTGATCCAATGGACTTTAAAAGGAGTACCCCACTTTGTTGTGAAATTCTGCAAGACATATTGGATGTTAGCTTCAATTTGTGGGCCGTCCGCAGTGCCTGGAGGATACTGTGATACGAGTAAGGTTTCCTCATCGAGCAACTTCATATGCATATCGATGTGGTGAATGCCGTCGTAGGGTAGGGTTGGCATTTTTATATAGGTATCGATGCCCATGAAGTCGCTCATGATACCGTCGATTTCAGATATTGTGTGGTTGGGGAACGATCCTCCCCAACCGGTACTTCCTCCAGAATTTTCTTCTAAAATGAGATTTGAAGAAAAAGCAGTACCGAATCCGTCACTCATATAATTCCCGCCTGTCGCCATAAAATCGTATGGGGCAGCAGTCGTTGTGTAAATATCTAGTCCCAGGGCTGAAGCGACTACTGCTGGAGTTATATCGTCTGCAGGGCGTGGTCTGTTGTATATCCAATCTACGAGCAGACCATTGTCTACTTCGTTTCCGTAAACAGTAGTTCCTCCATAATCTCTAACCCAAATTGAATTTATGTTAGTGTCAATAATCGTAATGTTATTCATACTCACAGCGCCACCGTAGCTCGAGTTCTGTAGGTAGGATTGTGTGCTAGAGGGGTTTTCAGAGAGGATTATTACGTGACATTCGCTAACTGATGCGGCTACAATTTGCTTTAAAATCCCTGTGTATGAAGTCCAAGAAACTACAAGAGCTTGAATTTCCTCCCACTCGGCCATAGCTCTCAGATTTCCATAAGGCGGTGGAGTTGTTGTTGCTCTCTCTGAAGCTTCGGGACGTTCATATCCACTCTGTAATGCGCTTAATTTCTCGTGTATGGTAAGGTTGTGGGGGAGAGAAGATGATGTTTGGGCAAAGGAGATACAGGAAATGAGAGAGAAGGAAAGGGCGGTAAGGAGATTTTTCATAGTGTGCTTAACAGTTGGAGCCGAATGCGGATAACATCTCTAAGACGTCGCTAACGCCAACATAGTTGCTTGAGTCTATGTCTCCGATACAAGGTTCTGGTGCCACACATCCGAAGTTGGCTAGTACGATTAAGACATCTTGTACTGTAATTGATCCGTCGCCGTTGAGGTCTTCTGGGCAGGGCGCGGTGATCATGCCTGAGTTGGCGGCTAAGGGCGTGGGAGGAGTGGTCGTTAAAGGAACGAAAGTCATCCACTCTGAGTACCCATCTTCAATACGTCCGTAGCTTGTGTTTACAGTCAATACGTCAGACCAAACCACTCTATCTACAACCCTCCACCCGAAATCATCCCAGGTAATTAAAGTGAGATCGTCACCACTTGAATCTATATGAAAAGGAGCGTGTAGTGGCCCTTGTTCGAGGTCGTTGTCAAGGTAGATTAGGCGATGATCGCTAGGTTCAACAGTGAATTCTGGGAATTTATATTTTGTGGGGATATCTATATTATCTGTTAGGTACATATTTGCCACTGAAGCCGGAGATGTTGAGGAGTTGTAAATCTCTACCCAATCAGGAAAACCTCCTGAGGGATCTTGGTTGAAGCTGTTGTTAAGTGGCATTACCTCATTAAGAACGAAATTGGGCGATGGTAGCCAAGAGATCCAAGCTCGCCCGGGAGTGCAAGGGGAGTTTATGATTGTAGGGAGAGAGACGTCATTTTCGAAAGTGGCATTTACAATCCACTCTGTTGATGTAAGCCCAGTTAGTGCAATATCCACCCTCCAAAGTCCCGGTTCAATTTCACTTAGGGGCGAAGTGAAGCTAGGGGCGTTGTCAGGAAATATAGTGGCGATAAGGTAGGAGGGAGAGCCATATGTCTCAGTGTATATCGTTAGGGTATCGTTGTGAACGGGGGTTTTTGCGTAAGCTTGAACGCTGCGAAGTGGAGCGATTGGGTTGATTTGTAAAGTGATGGAATTTGCTCGCTCCAGAACATAAGGAGCGATACCGTTACTTATGTGGCCGCCCCAAGTTGTTGAGATAGATAGTAGAAAGTCGTTGTTGTCGAATCCGTAATCTAATGTTCTATATGTATCGTTTAGTGCGGCCGATGTACAAAGAGCGATTAGCTCGTTTCCTCTCACTGCCCAATCAGGGCCATTAAATCCATCCTCGAGGGCGGCATTGATAAAAGCTCCAAGCAAATCTCTATATTCTTCAACTTCCATGAGCCGATCGTATAGTGGTCTGTAATCTGAGGGGGAGTAGTCGAACGGGTTCTGGTTAGAATAGTCACCCCACCACTGTACACCTAAAGTATTATCTACGTCATACGAGAACATCATCAGTTTTCCATCTTCGGGACGTTCGTACAGGTAATAGTTATTCATGTTCCCGAAATAATTATCCCAATGCCCAACTAAAATCTCAAGCGCAGCGAGTTTTAGAAAAGAACTAACGTCAAAGACCTGCTCAATCTCGCACGGGAGATTCTCCGTAGAAACTTCGTGCAGGATAGTAGCGAGCTTGGCTATTGCGTTATAATCTTC
>DQKQ01000198.1 GCA_015660615.1 Flavobacteriales bacterium | reverse complement strand
CGAAGATCTAATAATAGTAAGCGGAAGTCTGTAGCAAAATATTCCACTTGAAATTTCCATGTTCTAATTGATCCACCAGCTCCATGTACGAATACAAGCCAAGGAGCCCCCTCCTTCCCAACTATTTCATAGTGTAGTAAATCACGCGAAATATTATCTATACTATCCAAGATCTAAGAGCTTCTCCTGCATTATTTCAATCTTAGCGATAGCATCAGCTTCTTTCTTACGCTCATTAGCTACAACTGAGTCAGGAGCACCGCTAACAAAATTCTCATTTGAAAGCTTACCTCTCACACTCTTCAAAAATCCTTTTTGATAATCGAGGTCTTTCTGAATTTTCAACTTTTCCGCCTCCATATCGAAGCCATCTCCGAAAGGAATATAAAATCTATGGCGATCGACCATAAATCCGAATGCGCCTTCTACTTTCTCACTCACTTCCTCTATACTTTCGAGATTTGTCAGGTGAGAAATAGCAGAATCTAAACCCTTTGGGTATCCCTCAGCCTTTTGAATCTTAAGTTCAAGCTTCTCTCGGTTAGCTATGCCATTATCCTTGCGAATATTTCTCACTCCACCCACAATTTCTTTTAAAACATCGAAGTCCTTCAACAAGTCACCCTTTATTTCCTCTGCTTCCGGCCACTGAGATACAATCAAAGCCTCTTCAGGTGTCTTCCTTTCTCCTAACCAAGACCAAACCTCCTCAGTTAAAAAGGGCATAAACGGATGTAATATCTTAACAATACGTTCAAAGTGGGCGTAGGTAGCATCAAGAGTTTTTCGATCAACAGGCTCTCCATAAATAGGCTTTACCAGCTCTAAATACCAGCTACAGAATTCCTCCCAAACAAGTCTGTACGAAGTCATAAGCGCCTCACTCAATCTGAATTCTTGGAACTGTGACTCTAAATCCTTAAGCGCTGCATTTGTTCTGCTCTCCATCCACTGGATAGCAAGTTCTGCGTGCTCGGGCTGCTCTTTAGATTCATCTATTTCCCAACCTTTTACAAGACGGAAAGCATTCCAAATCTTATTCGAGAAATTCCTTCCTGTCTCACAAAGCTTCTCATCAAACGGTAGGTCATTCCCAGCAGGCGAAGTCAGTAGCATCCCAACTCTCACTCCATCAGCACCGTACTTATCCATAAGCTCAATAGGGTCAGGGCTGTTACCTAAGCTCTTTGACATCTTTCGCCCCAATTCATCCCTTACAATACCTGTAAAGTATACATTCTTAAACGGGGGCAAATTGCGGTAATGGTATCCACTCATAATCATACGTGCCACCCAGAAGAACATTATCTCCGGAGCAGTCACTATGTCATTCGTAGGGTAGTAATAATCAACCTCCTGCTCTTTGTGCAATCCATCAAACACTTGAATTGGCCAAATCCAAGAACTAAACCACGTATCCATTACATCCTCGTCCTGCTTAAGATCCCGCTCTACAATATCTCTGCCAGCCTTTATTGAAGCAGCTTTCTGCGCCTCTTCTAAAGTTTTTGCAACCACGAAATCATCCTCACCTTCCCCAAAGTACCATGCAGGAATCCTATGTCCCCACCAAAGTTGTCTACTCACACACCAATCCTTAATATTCTCCATCCAGTGGCGGTAGCTATTCTTAAACTTAGCTGGATGAAACTGTATAGTATCGTCCATCACATGGTCTAGAGCAGGCTTCGCAAGCTTCTCCATCGACATAAACCATTGAAGCGATAGGCGTGGCTCAATTATAGCATTAGTTCTCTCACTTCTCCCAACCTTATTCGTGTAATCTTCTATCTCAACAAGATTCCCCAGCTTATCAAGATCCTTAGCAATCTGTTTCCTCACTAAGAACCTATCCATACCCTCGTACGATCCCGCATCAGAACTCATCGTACCATCAGCTGCAATCGTGTTAATCACCTTTAAATTATGCCTTATACCGAGATCATAGTCATTCAGATCATGAGCCGGTGTTACTTTCAAACACCCAGTACCAAACTCTAAATCGATATAATCATCCTGAATTATCGGCACCTCTCTATTGCAAATCGGAATTATCGCCTTCTTACCATGAAGATGTAAATACCTATCGTCGTCTGGATGAATACAAATCGCAGTATCTCCTAATATCGTTTCTGGCCTCGTCGTTGCGACAGTAATCCACTCATCTACCTCTCCTACAATCTTATACTTAACGTAATAAAGATGTCCATTCTCTTCTTTGTGTATCACTTCCTCATCGCTAAGCGCTGTAAGAGCGACTGGATCCCAGTTCACCATCCTCACTCCACGATAAATGAGCCCCTCGTTATAGAAATGAATAAACGTATCTATTACCCCTTCGTAATAACCTTCGTCCATTGTGAACCTCGTCCTATCCCAATCACAACTAGCCCCTAGCTTCTTCAATTGTTCTAAAATAATCCCCCCATGCTCGTTAGTCCAATCCCAAGCATGTCCTAAAAATTCATCCCTACTAAGATCGCTCTTTTTTATGCCCGTCTCACGAAGCTTACGCACCACTTTTGCTTCAGTAGCTATTGAAGCATGATCTGTTCCTGGTACCCAACAAGCATTCTTGCCTAACATTCTTGCTCTTCTAACAAGCACATCTTGAATGGTATTGTTTAACATATGCCCCATATGAAGGACACCCGTAACATTCGGTGGAGGTATAACTACAGTGTAAGGTTCTCTCTCGTCGGGAGTGGACTTAAAGTACCCATTCTCCATCCAGTAGCTGTACCATTTATCTTCCGTCGCGCGGGGATCGTATTGAGCAGGAATTTCCATAAGGCAAAAATAGTTCATGAAAGAACAAAGCCACCTCGACGGATGGCTTTGAAAAATAATTTTACTAAAAAACTATTATATAAACTTAGTTATTTGTCGGTGCACCAGTAGCCCGCTGTTTTACGGGCACTCCACTAGGAGCTCCAAGGTCAGCAGCTTCAACACGTCCTTTAATACGAATGACTTTCGTGGGCTCGTTAGAAGCGTTTGACGTAATCGTCACAGACTTATTAATAGGTCCGATACGTTTAGTGTCGTACTTCACACTTATAGCAGAAGTTGCTCCTGGCATAATCGGATCCTTATCACACTTAGGCACTGTACATCCACAAGACCCCTTACAACGAGAGATAATAAGTGGTTCAGTTCCTGTGTTAGTTACTGTAAACTCACAAGCACCGTTACCACCTTGTGTGATAGTTTCGTAATCGTGGGTTGTTTTATCTAAAGAGATAACAGGACCGTTGGCCACTTCTTGTGCAGAAACGAATGCTATTAAACCGAAGGCAATAATAAAAGTAGAAAAAAATCTTTTCATAATGAAGTTAGTTATTAGCTCATTTTTATTTGAAGCATAAAGATACAAAAACAATTCCTATCTCTAAAAGCAATTTCCTTGCCAAACTTACACTTGGATAATCGAAATGTTTACCATAAAAAAAAGCCCACCCCGAAGGGTAGGCTTTCTCAATATCATTAAGAGACTTCTTAGTTACAAGAAGTTCCGAAGACAGATAAGAATAATAGAAGGTCAGCAGTTGCAGACACTCCGTCACCATCTAGATCACCTAAACAGTCAGATCCACCAGAGAATTCACAAGAACCGTCATCATCATTAGCAAGAGCGTTAAAGTTATCCGCAGCATCATAAGTACAACCCATAACAACAGCTGGTGCACATTCATCACAAGATGCGAAACAAGGAGTTCCATTATCAGTAGCTGCATCAGCAACTGATATAGTACGGTTTCCT
>DQKQ01000285.1 GCA_015660615.1 Flavobacteriales bacterium | reverse complement strand
TGGCGAGTTTACGTTGCTTTTACCTAAAGGGCAAGTAATGCTATCAGCAGGACCTACTGTCAGTCGTTTAAAGAAAGGTCTCAAGGATTTTTCCGATTCGGACTACTTATTATTAATTGGTGATCCAGCAGCAATAGGCCTAGCAACCGCCGTGGCTTGTGATATCAACCGCGGAAAGTTTAGGTTTTTAAAGTGGGATCGCCAAGAAAAGAAGTACTATCCAATCACCGTCAACATTCACGGAGGCACATTATGATTGACACAGAAGCAGATGTAGCTGTACCTCAGCAAGAAGATTTAGCTGGGATAGCGGAGTTAGGAGCGAGACAAGTGCATTTGACTGCAGAACTTGCAGTTATTGAAAATGCACTCGCCTTGAAGAAAGAGGAGTTGCGCCAAGTTGTTGAAATTGAACTCCCTGAGAGCATGTTGAATTTGGGTCTCACTTCATTCTCATTATCGGATGGATCGAAGATCTCAGTTGAAACGTTCTACAGGGGTTCGATACCCAAGGCTAGAGAAGTCGAAGCGTTTAACTGGCTTAAAGAATATGGTCATGAGGATCTGATCAAGAATGAAGTCAAATGTACCTTCGGTAAAGGTGAAGACCAGGATGCAAATGCTCTTATGATTATCTTGTCTAAACAAGGGCAAGACTATGAGAATAAGAAGGCAGTTCATCCATCTACATTGAAAGCCTTTGTACGGGAGCAATTAGAACGCGGTAATACTCTGCCTCTAGATATCCTAGGGGTATACGTTGGTCAAAAATCAAAGATAAGGAGCTAGTATGCCAAAGAAAGATGCTGTTGCAGTAATCAGTATGGAAGAAGATGCAAATGATGGTCTTGATACGATGTCACGAGACGACTTGTCTATGCCATTCTTCAAGATCACTCAGCCACTGACCCCAGAAGTTGTAGCAGGTGATGCTAAACCAGGTCAAATCATGAACTCCGCGACAGGAGATATCTATGAAACCATGGAAGTTGTTCCATGTGGTTATGAAAAACAATACCTTGAATGGACACCTCGTGAGAGTGGTGGTGGACTTAAGGCAGTATACAATCAGTACGACGGACCAGTATTACTTTCTTCTTGTATGAAAAACGATAAAGGAAAGGATGTATTACCAAACGGAAACTTGCTTATACCAACAGCAGTACATTATGTTTGTGCTTGGCTCAATGATATACCAGTACTAGGAATCATGTCTATGACTTCTACTGCGTTAAAGAAGAGTCGACGCTGGAACTCTGTCATGACGAGCATCAAGGTTAAAGGCGCTAAAGGAATGTTTACTCCTCCTATGTATGGTTATAGTTACTCAGTTAAGGTTTCTTCTGAGACCAATAACTATGGTACCTGGTTCAATTGGGATATCTCTATGCTGAAACCTGTGGATGATGCTAACATGTACGACCTGTGCAAGAAGTTCAATCAAGAAATGAAAAAAGGTGCTGTACAGGTAAAACATGTTAACTCTGATTCTGATGACGTTCCTTTCTAAACCTGGAGAAATGTATGACCCTGGAAGAACAGTTCTTCGAGCTCTTTCAAGGTTTAGAGAGGGCTCATGGTTCATTTAAAGTTACAGACACATCTAAAACAAAGCATGGAGGAAAAGCTCAGACTTTGAAGGAGCCATACACCATTCGTTTGTGGAAATCACATCTCGCCGGTGGGGTGGGACTTGGAGTTGTACCAATAAACGACAAGAACGAATGTGTGTTTGGCGCTATTGACATTGATGAGTACAATCTAGACCATGCTAAATTAGTAAAGAAAATAGTCAATTTAAAACTTAACTTGTTTCCGTGCCGATCAAAGTCTGGAGGTATGCATGTGTATTTATTTTCCAGGGATATGGTACCCGCTGCATTAATGCGCCGCAAATTGCAAGAGATAGCGGTCGCTTTAGGCTTTGGCGGTTCGGAAATTTTTCCTAAACAAGATCAAATTTTAGCCAGTCGAGGTGACATAGGTTCCTGGATCAATATGCCTTACTTCAACCGGCAGGAGACTAATCGATATGCTTTTGGTGACGACTGCAGTAAACTACCGTCTGGACGGTTCGTTGAAGTTGCTCTTGAAAAACGTTATGCTAAAAATGAATTTGAAACGATTTCTGTGGAGCGAGGTGACGATGTTAACGATGGACCACCATGCCTTCAATTTCTATGCGGTTCAGGATTTCCTGAAGGAACAAGAAATGACGGACTATTCAACGTTGGAGTTTATCTTAGAAAAAAATGCCCCGATACTTGGCGAACAGAGATTGAAGGCTATAATCACAAGTACTTTAAACCTCCACTTGGAATTGCTGAAGTAAAGGAGATCATAAAAAGTGTATCTAAAAAAGATTATACTTTCACCTGTTCCCGGCCGCCCATTGCTTCTCATTGCAATATCACGGAGTGTCGCTCAAGGCGTTTCGGTATCGGAGGGGATAATGCGTTACCAAGGATGCATTCGCTCACGAAATTTGACACAGATCCCCCCATCTGGTTCTTGGACGTTGACGGTGGTGGTAGGCTGGAATTAGCTACTGATGATCTTCAGATACAGAAGAGATTTCAGAAAAGATGCATGGAGGTCTTGAATATGATGCCAACAAGGATCAAAGACAATGAATGGGCAAAAATGATTAACGAACTTATGCAAGAATGCTGTATAGTAGAAGCACCACCTGACGCCAGTAT